>NZ_JAUBTT010000027.1:63279-79528 GCF_036705125.1 Microcoleus sp. B7-D4 | reverse complement strand
TTTTAGCTGGCATTTTTGTAGAGATTGACTAAACTCCTTTTTTATTATACCCTATTTAAAGGTACAACAGCTTACAGTATAAGCAATTAGATTCAAAAAATTAAGCAGGAGTTGCCCTCAAGCTCAAAAAATGGTTTTTTGAGAGAGGCTCTTGTTACGAAATTCAATATTTCTCATGGAAAGTGGGTTGTTTGGGGCAGGGGCAACGGCGTTCTAGTAAAATTTAGAGTTGATCGGGAAAGAATTTCCCACTATTACTGGGTTTGCAGGCAAAAATCATGAAGGTAGCCGTATTCAGCACCAAATCCTACGATCGCACATTTCTGGAAGCAGCGAATGTCGGCGGCAAACACGATTTAGTTTTTTTTGAACCGCGTCTGAACCTGGAAACCAGCGTTTTGGCTGCTGGATTTCCGGCCGTTTGCGCGTTCGTGAACGACTGCTTGGACGCGAAAACGCTGCTTGCCATTGCCGAAAAAGGCGTCCGCTTGCTGGCACTGAGATCCGCCGGATTCAATCACGTCGATTTAGCAGCAGCGAGGGATTTAGATCTAACTCTGCTGCGAGTTCCTGCTTATTCTCCCTACGCAGTGGCCGAACACGCAGTCGCTCTGATTTTGTCCCTCAACCGCAGAATCCATCGGGCCTACAACCGCGTCCGCGAAGGCAATTTCGCCCTAGATGGCTTGTTGGGTTTTGACCTCCACGGCAAAACGGTGGGAATCGTCGGAACAGGCAGAATTGGCGCAATTACTGCCCAAATTCTGCACGGATTCGGGTGTCGCCTGCTGGGATACGATGTTTCCCAAAACCCAGATTGCCTCGCCCTAGGCATGGAATACGTCGCACTCCCGGAACTCTTCGCCACCTCTGATATTGTCAGCCTCCACTGTCCGCTGGTACCGGAAACTTACCATTTGATCGGTGCAGAGGCGATCGAGCAAATGAAACCGGGGATGATGCTGATCAATACCAGCCGCGGTCAGTTGATTGACACTAAAGCTGTTACCAAAGGGCTGAAGTCTGGTAAAATTGGCTACCTCGGCTTAGATGTTTACGAACAAGAGACGGATCTGTTTTTTGAGGATTTGTCAAATCAGGTCATTCAAGACGATGTTTTTCAGCGTTTGCTGACTTTCCCCAACGTCCTAATTACCGGACATCAAGCTTTCTTCACCGAGGAAGCTTTGAAAAATATCGCCGAAACCACGATCGGCAACATCACCGACTTTGAACAAGGACGCCCTTGCCCGAATCAAATCGACCTCGCTCAAGTGAAAAAATGAGTCAAAAGAGCGATTTGGCAACGAAGGCAATTGTTTAAAATCAAGTCATATCGTTATTTTTGCTTGCAATTTGTGAAACTCTGCCTTAGTCTCATCAATTAGTCCCTGCAGCGCGGATGCTGTGCTAATTGCCGGAGAATTATACTGGCAGCAATTCACAGCCTGCAATTTTACCTGACAACGGAGGAAGTATTCAATGACACAAGCTAACTTTTCGGACGAGACACAAACAATCACTGAAGTCGTGACAGTAGATCTGGTGGAGGACAAACCGGGGGTCATGACTACAGTGACAGCCACAGAAACAACGGCCAGCCAGTTCCAAGATATTAAAGACCAAGTTATTACAATTTTGTCGGAACTTCCAGCCTATCTATCCAATTTTTTTGCTGACTACCAAAAGCCCCTCATAACTGTTGGTTTAATTCTGGCAGGCGGTATTAGTATTAAGGTAATGCTGGGAGTTTTAGGTGCTCTTAATGATGTCCCTTTGGTAGCTCCAGTTTTTGAGTTGATTGGCATGGGATATACGGGTTGGTTTGTTTACCGCTATCTGCTCAAGGCTTCCGATCGCCAAGAGTTGTTAACGGAAATTGATTCTTTAAAAGAACAAGTTGTAGGTAAAGATTCTTAGAGGAAGTCATTAGTCATTAGTCATTGGTCATTAGTCATTAGTCATTAGTCATTAGTCCTTGGTCATTAGTTAGTGGTTATTTGTTATTTGTAAGGCTATAGCCATAACCGATAACAAGTAACCAGCAACCCATGCCCAATGCCCAATGCCCAATGCCCAATGCCCAATGCCCAATGCCCAATGCCCAATGCCCAATGCCCAATGCCCAATGCCAATTCCCAATGCCCAATCTTAATTTGGATGGCAAACTTGCTGCAAAGTGGCGGTAAAGTCGGGGTAGGAAATGGCAGCGGCTTCGGCCCGGTGAATGTTAGTAATACCTGTGGCGTTGAGCGCTGCGATCGCCAAACTCATCGCTATTCGGTGGTCGGTGTAGCTGTCAACATCCGCGCCGGTCAAAGGAGTTCCCCCGGTAATTTCTAAACCGTCGGGTAACTCGGAAATTTGGGCTCCCATGCGGTTGAGTTCCGCAGCAGTCACGGCCAGTCGATCGCTCTCTTTGACTCGCAACTCGGCCGCATCTCGAATTATTGTAGTACCCGACGCAAAGATCGCCGCTACGGCCAAAATCGGGATTTCGTCAATCAGTCGGGGAATTAAGTCGCCCGCAATGGTGCATCCCCGCAATTGGCCGGAACTGCGAACCAAAATATCCGCTACCGGTTCCCCAGCCGCCTCTCGCTGATTTTGCAGTTCAATATCGGCGCCCATCATTTCCAAAGCTTCCAAAATGCCTGTACGAGTTGGGTTGACGCCGACATTTTCGACTACGAGCTCCGAACCCGGGACGATCGCCCCAGCAACTAGCCAAAATGCCGCCGAACTAATATCCCCCGGTACAATCACATTCTGCCCTTGCAGTTGTGTCGGCCCAGTGACTGTCACGCTACAAGTTTCTGGATCGACGCTCAATTGGGCTCCAAACGCTCGCAGCATCCGCTCGCTGTGATCCCGCGACAGAGCGGGTTCTGTGACTGTAGTTTCTCCGCTTGCCATCAAACCGGCGAGCAAAATGCAAGATTTAACTTGAGCCGAGGCGATCGGAGAATGGTAGTGAATCGGTTTTAACTGCTGTCCCAGTATCCCTAAAGGAGCTAAAGAATTGCTTTTTCGGCCCCAAATTTGCGCTCCCATTTGTTGCAGCGGTTTAATGACGCGCGACATGGGGCGCGATCGCAAAGAACTGTCACCCGTTACTGCATAAAAACGCCCCGGATGAGAGGCTAAAATTCCCAACATCAGCCGCATCGTCGTGCCGGAATTACCCGCGTCCAAGACTTCCACAGGCTCCTCTAACTCGCCAATTCCGACGCCCCGGACTGTCACCCGTTCCGCGTTGAGTTCAGAAACTTTGGCTCCCAAGAGCGAGAAACATTTAGCAGTGCTGCGGGGGTCTTCTCCTAGAAGTAGTCCCTCAATAGTAGTTTCACCTTGGGCGATCGCACCCAACATCAAAGCTCGGTGAGAAATCGACTTATCGCCGGGAACTCGAATCCTCCCCACCAGCGACAAGCCCGAGGCCGGTTTTTGAATGCTTAAAGTTTGGTTTTTGTCAAGAAGCGTAGTAGTTATAATGTCAGCTTGCATTGAGATAAACTAGGATTAGATGGCGTTAGCTATCCTACCTTTTTCTCAGTCCTAAGTTAGTCGTCTTTTGTACGGCCTGCGGGTTTTTTCCCAATGTGTCCGGTTAACTTAAAGCCTGATTAAACTCGCCCGGAGACTCCGCTGTGAGTTCTCGATGACACGGGAGTGCGGACGCAACGGCACGGATTTCACATTAATTTCACAAATATTATCCGTGTATCTGCTTAGATTTCATGTCCTGCTCTCACTTATCGACCAGATGATTGAAGTTTGACTGAACAATTTTAGATTTTCGATTGCGAGTTTTAGATTTTTCATTTTGTTAAGCAAAAGCTCCGGAATTTGGAACCCAGCCCATCTAAAATCTAAAGTCTCAAATCTCAAATCTCAAACCGCCCGATCCACCACAACTCCTAAACTTTTATTTATGCTGACCCATCACCGCAAGCCTGTAAGTTTATCGCTGGTATCCACAGATTTACCTTTGTGGTCAGTCGTTGAAACCGCTGCTACGGTTTATCAAAAAGACCGGGATCGCTTTCACTTGTTGTTGCACGAACCAGCAATAATCGATCGCGAATTTTCCGAGGGCTCCAATGAATCTGCCGAGCAAGTTACAATCTTACCCCCAACTACAAAACCCCGGTTGCTCTGGCTAGAAGTTTCGCCCTATCGAGTCATTATGACCATGCAAGGAAACGGCAAATACAGTTACCGCCACTGCTGGGAACGAGGAATGTACGGCCTGAGCCGTTATTGGCTTCAGGGCGAATCGCTGGCGACTCCCGAACAGTTGCGACTCCGCAACTTCACTCGCAACTTGACGCTGACAGGAAAGCCGGAACCGGATCACTTGCAGTTAGAATACGAGTTGTGGTCAGAGAAAGTGCAACTCGGTCGCTATATCTTGAATCTAGAAATTCATCACTAAATTGGGTAATGGGGAATTAGTAGATGCTATAGCCGTTCTCAGGTAAATTAGGTGTTCCTGGGCATCGGGCATCGGGCATCGGGCATCGGGCATCGGGCATCGGCGCTTCCTTTTCTTTCTCCGAATTCTATAGCGCGTACCTCACTTCCTTGAATACCGCTATAGATGAAGGCGATGCCTTCCTCAAACTCAAAACTCACGCATTCAAAACTCAAAACTCTTAGCCTTTAGCGATCGCCCTTACAATAATTAATCAGTTTGCTAGTCAAAGCGTCTTGATTTGCGGCTGCTTGATTCGCCTGTTGGCCGGCTCTAATAATATCTGCTTGAGCTGTTTCGATTTGCTCTCGACCTTCTATACTTGTAGAAGCGAGATTTGCAGCCTGAAGACTTTTGCTTATGTCGCCTAGTGCTTGACTAATTTCCTGGAAGGATTTAACCGATGGCTTTTGAATTTCTTTGAGGGTTGAATCTGTTATTCGCAGAGCCTCAAGTTCGTTCGCTATCAGGTTCAAATTTTTAGCTAAGTTGTCGGTCGTTGCAGCATCGTTGCTGTCTTTATCAACATCAATGAGAGCGTTGCCTTTGTTGACAATTTCAGTAAATTTAGTACACTGGATAGCTCGGCTATTGCTGCAACTAATCGTCAGCGTACAGCAAGCAACAACTATCAGCAGGATGGCAATCTGTTTGCGAAAAAAGTACATGAACCCTCGGTTGCAAAAAAAAGTAGATTCTGGGATTTTATAGTAGAGTGCGTCACTCGATTTTCGATTTTCGATTTTCGATTTACTTGCGACATTGAATCAAAGGAGCTGGAACTTTGGTCTAAAATTAGGGATTGTCCACAAGGCGAGTGTACGCGGCACAGTATCCGTTTTTGGGTGTGTCAGCGGGCCGATCGATATATCGACTGTCGAAAAACTTTCGTGGCATTGAGACACGCTCTACTAAGCTAAACTACGTACCTGTTTAGGAACTATGGTCAAAAACAGCAATAACCTAAAGAAGGGAAGCATTTGGGGATATCTTACCCTGCTTTTGCCTATTTCCTTGACGGCGGTTGCCAGTTTCGAGTCGGGAAGGATGTTTTGGGCGATCGCCACCACAGCGGGCATTGCTTGGGCTTACAAGCTCTACCAGCAGCAGCAAAAACACAAACTCGCTCATTTAGACTCGGTTTTCTACAAGTTGATCAAGGAAAATCAAGGGCGAGTTACGGCTTTGGATTTGGCGATGAATGCGAAACTCCCCGGAGAAAAGGTTCAAGAGTATCTCGACGAACGAGCCTCGGAGTTTGCCGCAGATTTTGAAGTGACGGAACAAGGCGGAATTTTGTATTATTTTCAAATAGCTCCAACTGTCAATCAAAGCGAAACAGCTAATGTGGCAATAGCTGTTCAAGAGCCTCCCACAAATCGGGAAAAAACACAAGAGAAAAAACCAAATTTATTCCCCATTGCTCAAACCAAGACTCCTCACAAGCCCAAAATCTCTTTTACCCAGACGGAACTCTCTCGCAGGTTCAAAGTTCACGCAAGTACGATCGGCAAGTGGAAACTTAAGCCGGAGTTTGCTCAGTGGAGCCGTGAAAAAGACCCGGAGGATCTCGCCTGGGAATATTCTACAGAAAACAAGCGATTTTATCCCAAAGATTGAGGTATTGACTAATTGACGGGTTTGGGTTATCTTCAGTGGAAGTAGAACTTTTTTTGAAATTAAAGGCAAAGCAAATGCAGCACCAGAACCGAGAACAGCTCCCGCTAGATCGGATATTTCTGGGAAATTGTCAGGAACTTCTGAGCAGCTTGCCAGATGAATGCGTTGATTTAGTAGTATCCTCTCCTCCCTACAATTTGGGCAAAGAATACGAGACCAAGCAAGCTCTCAATGTTTATTTAGAAGAACAGAGAATTGTGCTGCAAGAGTGCAGCCGAATTCTCAAAAAATCAGGTTCGCTGTTCTGGCAAGTCGGTGCTTTCTCCGATCGGGGTATGCTAATTCCGCTCGATATTCGCTTCTTCCCAATTCTAGAATCCTGCGGGTTAATTCCTCGGAATCGAATTATCTGGGGGAGACAGCACGGTTTGCACGGCAGAAAGAAATTCTCATGCCGCCACGAGACAATTCTTTGGTTTACTAAATCCGATGAATATATATTTAACTTAGACGATATTAGAGTACCGCAAAAGTATCAAAATAAAAAACATTACCGGGGTTCTCGCAAAGGCGAACTTTCATGTAATCCTGACGGGAAAAACCCAGGCGACATTTGGATGTTCCGCAACGTCAAACACAACCACGAAGAACAAACTATACATCCCTGTCAATTTCCCGAAGACTTAATAGCTAGAATTGTCTTGACTACAACCGTGAAAGGTAATGTTGTTCTCGATCCTTATATGGGTTCGGGTACGGCAGCCGTTGTAGCTAAAAACTGCGATCGGCATTTTATCGGTGCAGAATTGGAGCTAAAATATTATCAAGTTGCGCTGCGTCGTTTAAGCGGGGAACCGGACGAGCGCGGCTATTTCCCCAACTTAAAAACTCTGCGGGACTATGTAGAAAAAACCGGACAGGCAATAGAAGCATTTCGGTTTGACGTACAAGTAGGTAAAAAACCAACAGAACGCAGCAAAGCAAAAATATATCCCGAAGAGTATCACTTAGAAGAAATGGAGAAACGCTTGCTATATGAGGAAGCTGCTTTTGCTGCGGATATTCGGGGAAAAGCTCCACCAGTAGACCTCAAGCTAAATGGCAACGGTAAGAAAACGCTGAATTCTACTAAAATTGGAGAGCAATTAGAACTTGAGTTGTGGAGCTAGTATATCATTTTTCAAATAATCCGAATAGAACTGCGACTGCGGGGCGAGCGTCCTGAAATTATTTGACATTCACGCTCTTCCTGAGTTACTATTGTCCTTGATGTTTGAGCGCTGTAAACAGTCAATTTTGCAGGTACTGTTGTATTCCTTTGCGTGAATAAACCAACTATTCTGAGCGGTACATTAAATAGATAGGCCGATAATACTGTTAACTGGTTCACAGCTTGCTCGTAGTAAAGGCTGCTATTAGCCGCAGGAAACATTTGTGATTTTGTAAGTATAATAACAACCCTAACGGGCTGTCCTGTGAGAGGCGTGTTAGTGTTGAAAAACAATTGGGATCGCACGGTATTGTTTAATAGAAATGAATAGTGAGAAAACTGAACTTCTACAATCGCACCAGAAGAGCCAAAGTCAACATCTGTTCCCAAAAATCGATAGATCGGCGGAATCGGGATTCTCGCTTGCCATCCAAGTTTGAGCAACTCAGTTTTGATGTATTCATTTGTTGCTACAGGATCGAAAACGGGAGCGCCCAGAAATCCAGCTTGAGCTGAAGCTTTTATGTGCAGTGGCATAGCAGCAAGTACGCTGCTGATTTGGTTCCATTCCGCGCTACAGTAGTTACTGATGACAGTGTTTGCCCCATTGAAATCCGTAAATTCAATTAAAATAGCAGAGCCTCCTTTTTCCTATGTCCAAAACAACCTTGCGAGTAGTCGCCCGCCTCGCCGCCTTTCCCGACAAAGTAGCAGAACTTAAATCTCTGCTGCTGAGCATTATAGAACCAACTCGTAAAGAAAAAGGCTGCATCAAATACGAACTCCTGCAAAATCAAGCCGATCCCACAGATTTTACCTATGTTGAAGAGTGGGAAAGTGCAGATTTGCTCGAACTACATCTCGGTTCAACTCACATTCAAGACGCCGTGCATAAATTAGACGGTTTGGCCGTTGGGCCTCCCGATATCCGCCGCTATGAATTGCTAGCTTAATCGGGTTTTTATAGCAATTGGATTAAGGTTTTTGAATTAGCTTCGACCCCCCTAGCCCCCCTTAGTAAGGGGGGGACAAGAGTGAGAGTTAAAATTGTAGTAACTTCCTAAAAATTATGATACCTGCAACAATAAAACAGTTATTTATTTATCCAATTAAAGGGTTGACACCGCAAGAAATGTCGGAGTTTGCTTTAACAGCAGGACATGGAATTAAGGGCGATCGAGCTTTTGCCTTAATGTTTGCAGATAATCTTGAAGCTGCAAAGATGCCTGCAGACAACGTGCCTTGGATGAGCAAAAAATATTTTGCGGTTCAAAATGATTGGCCTTTGTTAGCAGCTTTAGAATGTGATTATCAACCGGAAACGGCCGTTTTAACAGTCAAGCGTGAAGGAGTTGAAGTGTTATCGGCAGAAACGAACACAGCAGCGGGTCGCGATCGCATCGGCAGTTTTTTCACAGAATATCTGGCGGCAATTGAACCGACAAAAGAAGCGAGACACCCGCAGTTTGCACCTTTGCAATTAGTCGGCGACACCAGCGGCGAAACTCGTTATCCCGATCGAGAACCAGTACACATTTCTTTACTCAGTCAAGCCACATTAGACCAATTAACAGAAATTGCTGTTCAAAACATTGACGTGGGCAGATTTCGCCCGAACATTGTGCTAGAAGGTATGGCAGCTTGGTCAGAATTTGAGTTGATTGGAAAACAGTTTCAATTAGGCACGGCGCTCATAGAAGTTACAGCACGAATCGGTCGCTGTGTCAATATAGAAGTGAATCCAGAAACAGGCGATCGGGATATTTCCCTACTCAGTTTACTCCAAAAGGAATTCGGTCACGCACAAACTGGAGTTTTAGCCAAAATCATCAACAGCGGCACAGTTAAAATCGGCGATGTTTTGACTGCTGTAAAATAGATTAGGACTTATTATCATGCCCGGTCGATTTCCTCCGCTTCGCTTCACCCGAAATCAGGTAGGGGCGGGTTCACCAAAAATATGTGCCAATAATTGACAATCTCAAAAACCCGCCCGGCCGAGATATTATGGTCAATTTCTCGGACATGATATTACGCATAAATACCAAAGAAACCGGGTTTTTCACCAGCATTCAAGGATAAAATGCAGTAGTTTTGTAAAAAAACCCGGTTTCTGCGTCCAGGAATATTCTTAATCAAAAGCAACATTAAGATTGTGAATGCTGCCTAACTTCCTCTACTGATAAACCGAGTGCTTCTGCCACTTGCTGTGTATTCAATCCCATTGCCAACAACCGAGGGATGGCATCCCGCCGTGCTTGGGCTTCTGCATTCAAAGCCTGCTCTGCTAAGGAAGCTCGTTCTGTACCTGTCAGCAGCAAATTACCCTCGCTGTCCCACCACCGCAGCCACAGCATTGTCTGGTTTTGATAACGGCCTTCCCACAGTCCTAATTCTACGCCCATTGGCGCGATCGGATAATGAGCGCGATCGTTCGGAAGCAACTGCTGGTAAAACCCATTGTTCAGGCTGTAAACCTCCAGTCTGCCATTATTGATTTCATAAATCCCATAATACGGAATCCGCATGATCCGTTCATATACCCAAAACTTCCCAGGCCTTTGCGCCGCTCCAACTTCCGAGTACGATAGCGGCGTTGTGTCCCGCTCTTCTGAACCATCTCCCGATGCGAACTCCAAAGCAATCATCGGAGCCATGAATTCCCGCCACAGCACGTAAGAGCGACGAATCTGATTTCCTAGTGTTGGTGGCACATTCGGCACGTAGAACCAATCAGGAGCTTCTGCTCCCTTTTCAAGCGGGTCTGTTTCTCGCCAATAGATGCCACAGTCTTGCCCTATAGCATATTGCCCATCGGGATGAAGCCGTTGCAATACCGACCCAAGAGAATCAGTCAAAATAATACTCTGCGGATGCTCCTGAAAATTCTTCACAAAAGTGCCGTCTTCCTCTGGCAGTTGAGTGTGGTCGGGGAAGGGAGAGGGAAGGACAATCTTTTCGGTTGCCGGGGTCATGCTACCTCTCAAGTATTGCAGCTTACCTGAATATCTTAACTCATCCTTCTTCGGGTATCCTCACCTTATTACCAATCAAGTTCAGAAAACTCGCTCCAAAATGTTGAATCTCCAAAAAATTAGCATAAGCAGGAGTTGACTTGTAAACTCTAAAAGTCCGCATAATTCCTAAAGTCGCCGCGCTTTCCAGCGGGCCGATAAAGCTAGTATCCCTATCCAAAAAATGAGACTGCTTAGCCCAGTGTGCCATCTGTTCCGCATTCAAAAAATAGCAGCCGGAATGAGGATTCAACGCCCGCTCAAAAGCGATTTTTTGTTCCATGATTTTTCCCGTTAACTGCCGCTGCTCCTCTACATTTTGAAACGGAGAAGTCGCTGAGTCTGCTAAATCACCATCAACATATGCTTTAAAAACCGCGCCTTTAGGCGCTATTTCATAGCGATTAGGTTGCAGCAAATTCCCATTTCCTCCGTGATGCGTAAACCACTTTAATTTACTAAAAAACCACGGATCATGCAGAACTAAATCATCTTCCAAATAACAGAAATAATCGTATTTGTTAAGACACGCTCGCAAAACTGCTTGACACTCAAACCCCAACAGCAGCGGTTCGCATTTTGTAGCATGGTGCATAAAACATCTGGGCTGCACTGGCAGTTGAGGCAACAGATGATAACCTTGAGTAGTGCAAACAACAATGTCAATTTCGTGCTGTTGAGATTGATTTGCTGGGATAGTTGCACATTCGCTAATGTCAATCATGGACTGAGATTTGCCGTACAAAGCTTGCAGCGATGTCACGCAAGCGGTTAAAGCATTTAGTCGTGGTTGCGGATCATTTCGCTGGGAAGCGTGTTTCCCGTCGCCGCTGGGATTGTAAAAGTGAGCAATAGTGAATAGAATTCGCATAGGTGTGGAGTAAAAATTAAAAATTAAACAATAAAACAGAACGATCGCACAATAGCCTATAAATCTTACCGCACTTAGTCACCAAATAACTCCGGCAGGCGATCGCGCAACTCAGCATTTAAACGTGGCAACTCCTCCCGCATCTGTAAGTACCAATCTCGCCGCTGCCGGTAGTGCCCGCACAGTAAGCGGTTGTCCCGCACCCATTCGTAAGCATTCGCGGCTATTTTCCGGCGCCGAGAAGTGTCAGAAATCAGCGAATTTAGTTTGGTTTCAAACTCTTTTTCATATCTATAAATCAATCCGGTTTCACCTTCGACAATCGAATGTTCGTACACAGTGGGACTTGCCAGCACCGCTACTCCCCGCGCTGCACATTCAATAAATTTTAAGTCGGATTTCATTTCGTTAACCGGGTTGGAAACAAGCGGTAGCAAAGCTATATCGCAACTGTACATAATTTCTTGATACCGTTCGTAACTGCAAAATGGTTCAAATTCTTTTTGCTGTATTTCCAACGCTTCAAAAAAACGGCTGTCGTGGATTACTTTAACTCTAATCCTGTGCTTGTGTGCGACTAAAACTCGATTGAGCGCTGCCATAATCGGCTGCCAATCTTTTTCGCGGTTGAGTGCACCAAAAAAGATGGTGACTGTATCTTCTGTCGGATAAATTCGCGCCGGAGGTAGATAAGCTAATTGATTGGGAAATACGGCAACATTGTGATTGTAAGACCGCAAAATTTTTGCTAGCGGTTCTGTAGAAGTTTGCACGCAGTGACAGCCGCGATAGCTGAGGTAATTATTGTCGGCGTATTCGCGGCGGCGAATGGGGTTGTCGTCAATCTCAGCTACTATTAAATAGCCTTGTTTAAGCAGTTCTTTGAGTTGGGGAATATAGCCGGGGTATTGCATGATTGTCCGCTGCCAGATGAAGACTTTTTCTTCTTCCGGCAGCGGCGGAATTAACTCTGCTGTTTTCACGCCGGATACGGTGCGGACACCGGGAATTGTAGCGCTAAATTTGTCCGGTTCCAAAACTCGCACGCGATCGCACCCTGTAGGAGCCATAATGATAGTCTGAATCAGCAGTCTGCGCGCAGGTACGGTCGATTTGGTCGATCGCACGATATAATATTCAGCACCGGTTTCAGTAGCAAAACTGCTCGATGTTAGCTCTAAAGCCTTTACCATAGGATGCAGTAATTCCTGAAACTGGACAAAATTTTCAGTTTTGTGTCCCTTCCCTTGAAATTCATAAACCTGCAATCCGGCTTGAGCAAATAGTGATTTAATACTTTCTAGGGTAAACCAGTGCTGCATCTTGCTGTCGGGATTCTCCCACTGTCCCCGCAACAAATTGACAATCCGCCGCCAGTATTGAACATTAGGGATTCTGGCGAGAATTTGCCCCTCTGGATTCAGCAAAGCACTGTACTGCTTGAGCACTTCCCAAGGGTTTTTGAGATAGGGTAGCAAGTCACCAAAAACCAAACAATCGACGGTTCCTGGGGCGATGTCGAGACTTTCGAGAGCAATTTCTTCAATATCGGCTACCGTCACCCAGTTTAGCCGATCGACTGCAATTTTAGCTTTTTCTCGATCGCATTCAATGCCAATATACTGACAATGGGGATTGATCAGCTTGTACTCTTGGCCCGTCGAGCCAGTACCGCAGCCAATTTCAACAATGACTTTAGCATCCGGCGGGAGCAGCTTCAAGAGGTCGTGGTTGACGCGATCGATCACTTTCTCTAAAATTCCTGATTAGTTTATCGTAAAATAAAACAGAGCCACCCATGCCGACAGACAACCAGCCGAAGGTTAGCATTGCGATGCCAGTATACAATGGCGATCGGCACATTTGTCAAGCACCCAATTTTCTGTTGCCAACTCTTTCTCTTCCCTCTCTTCTCTTCCTCTGCGTTCTCTGCGCCCTCTGCGGTTCATTTAATCTTGTTCACCCATCCTACAAGGATTGCTATATCTTAGCAAATATTGAGCAAAATTATAATTTATTCTTAACCCATCTCCTCATTTAACGCGATTGAGGAGTTCCATTAATTCTGCTTTTTCCCCAAAAATCCACCCAACAATTTGCTAAATACATTAGAAACTATGAAGCCTAATCTAGGAATGAACATCGCCGGCTACATCAACGGCGAATTTGGCATAGGAGAAGGTGTCCGAGCAAACATCCGAGCCGCAGAAGCCGCCAACATTCCCTTCGTCATCAACAATTTTACCCGCAGTCCCCACCGCAAGAAAGACACCACCTATCAAAATTTTAGCCAAGACAATCCCCATCCCGTAAACTTAATTCAAGTCAACGCCGATGAAGTTGCAACCTTTATTAAACATACAGGTTCCAGCTACTTTAAAAACCAATACAATATCGGCTTTTGGGCTTGGGAACTGCCCGCATTTCCCCCAGAATGGCAGCCAGCATTTAATCACTTTCACGAAATATGGACTTACAGCAACTATTGCGCCGAGGCAATTTCCGCAGTCTCGCCAATTCCCGTTATCAAAATCATGCCCAGTATTGCTCTCCCCGCACCTTCCCTGAAAAGAGAAGCACTGAATTTACCGAAAAATAAATTTATTTTCTTGTTTGTCTTCGACTTTTCTAGCCGCATAGAGCGCAAAAATACTTTGGCGACAATTCAAGCATTTAAACAAGCTTTTGGGGAAGATAACAGCGTATTATTGGTCATCAAATCTTCTAATTCCCACAAATTTTCAGCGGCGCAAGCATCCTTAAACTCAGCCATAGCAAATAATTCAAATATCAAACATCTAGACGGATATTTGTCCAAAAATAAACTTAACGGCTTGCTCTATAATTGCGACTGTTATGTATCGCTGCACCGCTGCGAAGGATTTGGCTTAACAATGGCTGAAGCCATGTTTTACGGAAAACCCGTAATTGCCACCGACTATTCATCAAATACAGAATTTATGAATGTCGGCAACAGCTATTTAGTCAAGTATAAGTTAATCCCAATTGAGAAAGATTGCGGGCCTTACAAAAAAGGCAATGTTTGGGCCGAACCGGATGTCGAACACGCTGCGGATTTAATGCGGTACGTCTTCAACAATTACCGGGAAGCTCAACAAAGTGGAGCGATAGCTGCTGAGGAAATTAAGACTTTACTCAACCCGCAAGTTACAGGGAATAAAATTAGAAAACGTCTCGAATATATTGCCGAGATTACCGATAGCTTTCAAAGCATACATCTTTCAGGAGCTGCCAAAGCGCAGTCTGCCAAAATTAGGGCTAACTTGCCACCATCACAGCAACAAAGTCAATCAAAAGCAGAACTGCCAAACGGGCAGCCGAAGGTTAGCATTTGCATTCCGACATACAACGGAGAAGCATTTATTGGGGAAGCAATTCAAAGTGCTTTGGCCCAAACCTACCCTAACATAGAACTGATTATATCCGACGACGGCTCCACAGACCGCACAATTGCGATCGCCCAATCATTCCAATCACAAACCTTAGTCGATTTCCGCATCATACTGCACCGCAACTACGGCTTATCACAAAACTGGAATTTTTGCATCTCTCAAGCAACAGGCCAATACATTAAATTTCTATTTCAAGACGACTTACTCGCACCAGAATGTATTGAGAAAATGGTCGCACTCGCCCAAGCAAACCCAGAAATAGGTATGGTTTTCTCCCCGCGCGGCATCACCATAGCTGAAGATGAATCTAACCCAATTTTGCGGAGAGCTTCCCAATCAATTAAAGATTTGCATAAAAGTTGGTCGAATTTAAAATCTATTCAGCCCGGAAAAGAATTACTGGCAGATACTAACTGCTTGACCAACCCGATAAACAAAATTGGCGAACCGAGTACCGTCTTAATTGCCGCGCGAGTCTTTGAAGAAATAGGATTATTTGATTCGGGATTATCTCAGTATGTAGACTTAGATATGTGGTGGCGAATCATGGGGAACTATCACATCGGATTTGTAGACGAAAAACTGTCCTCACTGCGGATTCATCCCGAACAACAAACTTGGAAAAACTTCGCGGCTGGGGAAAATCATAAGGATGTAGTAAGATTTTACAAAAAACTACTCAATAGTCCTGATTACAGTTTCCTGAATCAACAAATCAAACAGCAAATCCGCCAAAAGCTGGCATTGAGAACCCAGCCGAGTTTATCGGAATTGTCAGCAATGCTTGATCAATACAAGAAATTCCCCTCAAAACAGCCTCTTCTCGCGCTGCGCCCCTACCGCCAACAGCTAGCTGAATATTGGCTGAATTTGCCAGCGGAAAAATTAGAAACTGCTTACTCGAAAGACATGGGGAAAGCTCATAAATTGCTACTACATAGCGGTCTCAAACATGAAACTTTAACTGACGAAGAACAAAGTTTTGTCCAGGAGTTATCCTCGAAACTTGCTGAAGGAGGGGAAATTGCCGAGAAGATGCAATATCTCCTCGCAGTGATGCTGTACAGCGACGCTTATCAGTTGCCGCTTGAGTATAACAATGCAGCGATTCCCCAGTGGTTTTTTGACGACTTTCTGAAATTCCTATTTCAGTCGCCGAATTATTTTCAAAGGAGATGTGGCATTGTCAAGAACGGGCAAGATGCCCGTTCCACAAGAGATGAATTTTCTGGTGGAACAGGCATCTTGCCTGTTGCTTCCACACAAGATGAATTATCTGGTGGAACAGGCATCTTGCCTGTTGCTTCCACACAAGATGAATTATCTGGTGGAACAGGCATCTTGCCTGTTAGTTCCACAACAGATGAATTATCTTGTGGAACAGGCATCTTGCCTGTTAGTTCCACACAAGATGAATTATCTAGTGGAACAGGCATCTTGCCTGTTAGTTCCACAACAGATGAATTATCTGGTGGAACAGGCATCTTGCCTGTTAGTTCCACAACACATGAATTATCTGGTGGAACAGGCATCTTGCCTGTTAGTTCCACAACAGATGAATTTTCTAGTGGAACAGGCATCTTGCCTGTTAGTTCCACAACAGATGAATTATCTGGTGGAACAGGCATCTTGCCTGTTAGTTCC
>NZ_JAUBTT010000027.1:0-63179 GCF_036705125.1 Microcoleus sp. B7-D4 | reverse complement strand
GAACAGGCATCTTGCCTGTTAGTTCCACAACAGATGAATTATCTGGTGGAACAGGCATCTTGCCTGTTAGTTCCACACAAGATGAATTATCTTGTGGAACAGGCATCTTGCCTGTTAGTTCCACAACAGATGAATTATCTTGTGGAACAGGCATCTTGCCTGTTCCTAACCAAGTAATTGAGAAGGGTGCAAGATATCAGTTTAAACCCAAGTCGGAAGTTGAAAGGTACTCTGAATATTTCCAGCAGTTAATCAATTACGTCGCTGCTAATATCGCCAGTTTTCCCGATTCAGAAGTTTGGCGTTATTTGGCGGCTTTTATTGCGAAAAATGTTAGATTCCAAGCTTTGTATTTGAGCGAGTTCAATCTGCTCAATATATTGAGTCAGCGAGCTGATATTCTGGAATTTCATTGGAAAAATATCGGCAGTCAAATAGAATGGAATTTTCCTCAGAGAGAACCTGAAAGAACTAAAATCAGAGTGGGGTTTTTGCTTGAGAAAATTAGTGAGGAATCCGAGACTCGTGCAGCAATTGCGAGTTTTGAATATTTAGACAGAAGCAAATTTGAAATTATCGTGTACTATTTCCAGGTACAAGACGAGCGACTGGGGAAATATTGCGAAAATTGCGCCGACAAACTGGTGCAACTGTCAGAAGCTTTGCCCAATCAAGTCCGAGAAATGCGATCGCACGATTTAGATATTCTGCTAATCTGCACCAATACTACCGACACTTCTCAACCAAGCGCGCTGCTGTGCCTGCACCGACTAGCGCGGGTGCAAATAGCTACGGGTGCATCAACCCCCGCAACCACAGGCGCCCGAAATATTGATTATTTCATTGCCGGAGATTTGACATTGCCCCCAGGTGCAGCAGCAGAGTATCGCGAAAAATTAATTAGTTTAGAAGGTTCGGGAGTTTGTTTAAGCTATACTGTAGGATCAGCACCTGGCAGAGTTGAACCGACTCGCAGGAGTTGGGGAGCCACCGACGAATCTGTAGTGTTCATGTCCGGCGCTCAAGCTTTTACAATTATCCCAGAATTGAGAGAAACTTGGGCAAAAATTATTGCGGCCGTACCAAATTCTATTTTAGTTTTGTATCCCTTTCGTTCGCGCAATGAAAACTATCCGACGGTGCCTTTTTACAACCAAATTCGATCGCTCTTTGCCGAATTTGGGATTGACAAAAAGCGTTTAGTTGTGATTAAGGCGCTGCCATCTCGCGCAGATTGCATAAAATGTCTGGAATTGGCTGATATATATTTAGACTCCTATCCATACAGCAGTGCCTGCTCCTTAGCAGAACCCCTGTTGGCCGGGTTGCCTGTAGTGGTAAGAAAAGGGCAAACAACTCGATCGCGACAATCAGCCGCAGTGATCGAAGAACTACTACTTCCGGAACTGGTAGCAAACAGCGAGAAGTCTTATTTAGAGCTGAGCACAGCACTGGGAACCAACCCAGAACTGCGTCGGCACTACCGCGATCGAATCCAGCAAAAAATGGCGGCAAACCCCAAATATCTCGACAGTCGCGTTTGCTCGACCCAACTCGAAACACTCTTTGAAAGACTATTCCGAGAGTGAAGGAAGAAGGAAGTTCAGCAACTAAGCAGTGTACGGGATTTAACGGATGGATGTTGAGGGAAGAAGGAAGATGGCAGAAGTAAAGATTTTCCCACTCTCCCACTCTCGCATCCCCCTACCATTGTGAGACCCGTGGGGAACCCCTCGCTAGGCAGAGCGTCAAGAAATAGACAGCAATAGCGCTAGCCCACGGACGGTCTGCTATCATCGGGGAATCGAGGGGTTAGTGGTTGTCGCTCTTTTCCTGCCACAGCTAAATTAAAAGGGGAAGCGCAAGTCAGTTGGAGATAAAAAAATGACAGGACTTTTTCAAATAGGCGATAAATTACTGCAAGCTCAGGATATGCCATCGCTCCTGAAGCGGTACCAGTTGATGCCGCAATTCTTGCGCGGTGTAATAGTAGACCAAGCGATCGCATCCTTTAGTTGCAGCGACGAAGAACGCCAATCCGCCGTGGAGAACTTTCTGGCACAACACCAACTGACAGCCCCGGAAGCCAAAGAAGCTTGGCTGCGCGGCCAAAATATGACGGAAGAAGAACTTCAAGAGATGGCCGTTAGGCCCTTGCTGATCGAAAAATTTAAGCAAGCCACTTGGAGACCTAAAGTAGATAATTATTTTTTAACCCGCAAAGCCAGCCTAGACCACGTAGTCTATTCCCTGGTACGCACCAAAAATCCAGCACTGGCAAACGAACTTTACTTTCGCATCCTCGAAGGGGAACAAACCTTTGCTGAAGTGGCCCGCGACTATTCCGAAGGGCCGGAGTCCAAGTCAGGTGGCTTGTTGGGCCCCGTACCCCTCTCCCAGCCCCACCCGGCAATCAGCAAACTTTTGTCCGTCAGCCAGCCAAATCAACTCTGGACGCCGCGTCCTCTGGCAGAATGGATGGTAATTATTCGACTAGAAAAGTTCATGCCGGCCCAGCTCGATGAATCGATGCGGCTGCACTTGATTAACGAACTCTTTGAAAGCTGGCTCGCCGAACAGATATCGCAAATAGGCCCGCTACAGCCCCTCTCCTCCGTGTCTTCAATTTCATGACAATCAAGCAATTGGGTCAGGGGCCCCCGGATTTATCCGTGGAGACTTGAAAAAGCGTAGCATCCTGACAAAAACCCCCTGGATTCATCTGTGGATTCAATCTAAAATCAAAAATCAAAAATCAAAAATTGGATGACTTCTTCCGCTGTTTCCCTCTCCCAAATTCAGGATTTCCTAGCTCAAACACCTCCCTTTGACCGACTGTCAGAGACGGCTCTGACAGCCTTGGTGGCTAAATGCCAACTCCTTGGCTACCGGACGGGGCAACCCCTGTTTGAACGGGAAAAAATGCCGACTCAGGTGGCAATTATCTATCAAGGCCAGGCCCGGCTGCTGGGGTTTGACCAGCGCTCGCAGCGCCACGTAAGTTTACGCTTGGTGCAGTCGAAGGAAATTCTCGGCTGGGCTGGATTGCTCAGGGGAGTTCCCTGCGAAACCGCGATCGCCTCTACAGATGTGATCGCGATCGTCCTGCCTGCCGAAGAGTTCCTGAGCGTACTGGAAAAACAGCCGACATTTGGAGAAGCCTTTCGCGAACACTGTTCCTTGAGCGAAGTATTTGAACTGTTGAGCCTGGAATTGCAGCGCCAAGCCGACGGCACTTCCAATCTCAAGGAACTCACCCTGCAAGCTTGGCAAGATGCGACAGTTGTCAACGTACCAAACGGCAACAAAAAAACTCAAGACATCGCCAAAGAGCTAGATGCCGATCGAGTTTGGCTCGTCAGCAGCGGCGTCTTGGGCGACTTTCCCACCGGCAGCCGCTTCTCTGTGGAAAACGCAGCCAAATCCTTAAAAGTAGAAGGCCGCCTCGGCGCGCGATTGGTAGGCTTCCGGGAACCCCCAGAACATCAAGAAACAGACCCATTAAATCCCACGCCAGATATAGTAGACCCTGGGCAGAATCCGCCCGGCGGAAAATCGCTCAGCATTATAGACGCCCCAGACCGTCCCCCAGAACCCAAAACCGACCCCCAAACAAAGGATGCGGCGAGATACCCAGTTTTCCGCGCCAAAGGGCAGATTGACGCCCCGCTAGCTTGCTTCCAAATGTTGAGCAAGTATTTCGGCCTCAAATTTCGTCGAGATATCATCCGCAAAGTTCTAGAAAATCAGTTAAAAACCGCCGGTTCCATCAGCATCCAAGCCTGCGGGGCGATCGCCCAAAGCATCGGCCTCACGCCTCAATTGGCGCAAGTCCCAGCAGAAGCCATCAACCGCATCAAAGCTCCCGTAATGATTAAATGGCAAGATAGCTTTGCCATTATTTACAGCATCACCGAGCAAGAATTGGTGATGGCCACGCCCGAACAGGGGCTGATGCGGAAGCGGATACCTCAGTTTAAAGAAATCTGGGGCGAACAGGGAGAAGTCCTGCTGCTGCAAGCTCCGCAAGTTGAGCAAAAAGAGCAGTTCAGCTTCTGGTGGTTTGTGCCGGCGCTCATGGAACACAAGACAGTGTTTTTTGAGGTGTTGCTGGCTTCGTTTTTTGTACAGTTATTTGGTCTTGCCAACCCATTAATCAGCCAAGTAATTATTGATAAAGTCTTAGGTCAGCGCAGCATTGACACCTTGGATATTTTGGGGGCATTTCTATTAGGTGTTGCCCTGTTTGAAGGACTGCTCAACGGTTTGCGTACCTTTTTGTTTATAGATACCTCAAACCGCATTGATGTCAAATTGAGTGCAGAGGTAATCGACCACTTGCTCCGGCTGCCCCAGAATTACTTTGACAATCGGCGCGTCGGAGATTTGGTATACAAATTCAGCATGATGGGCCAGATTCGGGAATTCATGACGAGTACAGCTCTGACAGTGGTTCTCGATGCGGTATTTTCGGTGGTTTACGTCGCCGTTATGCTCTCTTACAGTGTGCAGCTAACTGCAGTATCTTTGGCAGTGGTACCGATACTGGGGCTGATGATTGTTCTAATCAATCCGCTGGTGCTGCGCCTGATAAAACAAAGAAACAACCGTTTTGCTGACTCTCAATCTTATTTAGTGGAAGTAGTCAGCGGGATTCAAACTGTTAAGGCTCAAAATATTGAATTGAAATCCCGTTGGGAGTGGTCGAGCCGCTACGCAAAATACATTACAGCCAGTTTTAAAACAATTATCACGGGGACTACGGCCGGTACGGTTAGCAGCTTTTTAAACCAGGTGGGTAACTTAGCTCAGTTGTGGGTGGGAGCTTATTTGGTACTGGGAAATGAGATTACGTTGGGTCAGTTGATTGCTTTCCGAATTATTTCCGGGAACGTGACTGGTTCGCTGCTGCGTTTTGTGAGCGTCTGGCAGAGTTTCCAAGAAGTCTCAATGTCGATCGATATGCTTAAGGATGTCGTCGATACGCCGACGGAAACCAGCGAGGAAGACCGCAGCAATATCCCGCTGCCGGCAATTCAAGGGCAGGTTACCTATGAGGAGGTTTCCTTCCGATTTCTAGAAAGCGGGGCACTGCAATTGGCTAATGTGAATTTGGAATTTCCCCCTGGCAGTTTTGTGGGAATTGTGGGGGGAAGCGGTTCCGGTAAAAGTACGGCGATGAAGCTGTTGCAGCGTCTTTATCCGCCGCTGTCGGGCCGGATTTTTATTGACGGGTACGACATTGCCAAGGTGGAACTGTACTCGCTCCGCAGCCAACTTGGGGTGGTGCTGCAAGATACTTTGCTGTTTAACTGCTCGGTACAGGAAAATATTGCTCTGAGCAATCCCGATGCGAGTACGGATGAGATTGTGCGAGCTGCGAAATTAGCGGTGGCTCACGATTTTATTATGGGCTTGCCTGCTGGCTACAATACGATAGTCGGAGAGCGGGGTTCGTCGCTTTCTGGGGGTCAAAGACAGCGTTTGGCGATCGCCCGGACGATTTTGCAAAACCCGAAACTGCTGATTTTGGACGAAGCTACAAGCGCCCTCGACTACCATTCCGAACGCCAAGTTTGCAATAACTTAGCAGAAGCTTTTGCCGGCCGCACGGTGTTTTTCATTACTCACCGCCTGACGACAATCCAAAACGCCGACATAATTATTATGATGGATCAAGGTTCTGTAGTCGAGCGGGGAACTCATAAAGAATTAATGGCTCTTAAAGGGCGTTACTACTGCCTCTTCCAACAACAAGAGTCATCGAATACCTGATATCTAACAACTCACAACTTAGCGCTAACAATTAACAACTGAGAACTAACAAATGGCTATGAAATCGTTAATACTTTCTGAGCAACCAGTCATTCTCGAAAAACCAGCGATTTGGTCGCACTTGTTTTTGTGGATGATCATGCTGATGACCACTTCTGCTGTAGTTTGGGCTTATTTTGCTAGCGTAGAGCAAGCTGTCCCCGCTGTCGGCCAATTGGAGTTCAAAGATGGTGCTAGAGACATCCAAGCACCTGCTACGGGCGCTGTGGTGAGACTTCACGTTGAAAATGGCGATCGCGTGGAAAAGAACCAGCCTCTGCTCACTTTCAACCCCCTTGCACCCAGCGCCGATTTAACATCGATTCAGAAAACTAAAGAAGCTCTGGAAAAGGAAAATAAATTTTACGAAGATGTTGTCAACGGCAAAATTCAAGGCGCTGTTCCTTCTAACCTAGAATCAACTATCAAGGACAGACAGAGCCTCACGGCACAAAATCAAGTGCTGCAAGCTTTGATTGACGAACTGTACCTCAACAGGGGAGCTAGCGGAAATTTTGATGCTGCTCAGCAAGGACTTTATGTTAATTATCGATCGGAGTTTCTGTCTCGCGTAGCCGCAGCTCAAGGCCAAGTTCAGGAGTTGGAAAAACAACTGAAGCAAGCTCAGGATGCTGAGAAAGCCGCCGGCGATCAAATGACAGTGGCACAGCAACAATTGGGTTTTGCCCAGAACCAATTAAATTATGCTCAGCAGCAGTTAAGTTCTTCGCAAGAGCAAGTAAAATCAGCCCTGGCTCAGAGAGATTTGGCCCAAGAACAGTTAGCGAAATCCCAACAAGTATTGAAGTCGAATCAAAACATTCTAGGCAGACTCGCCCCCCTGGTGGAGGAAGGAGCCATCGCTGAACTGCAAAAAGAACGTCAAGAACAAGATGTTTTCAGAGGCCAAAGCGACGTTCTCAAACAGCAAGATCAAATCAAGCAGCGCGAAGGTGAAATCAACTCTCGCAGGGGCGAAATTAACACGCGCCTCGGTGAAATCAATACGCGCCGAGGCGAAATTAACGCGCGTCAAGGTGACATCCAAAAAATTACTGCTGAAATACAGCGTCACCAAGGAGAGCAAGCGCGCCTTCTGGAGTCCATCGCCCGCGCCCAAGAACAGTTGAAAAACACCAAGGATACCTGGGCGAAAGAACTTTATACCAAAATTGCTGAAAACCAGAAACAAATTGCCAGCAGCGATTCTCAGCTAAGCCGCTTCAAAGTGGAAAACCTGAAAAAGTTGTCCGAGGTGAACGCTCAGCTAGAAAAGGCTCAACAAAACCGCGACACTCAAGTGATGAAGGCTCCGGTATCTGGCGTTATCTTCGATTTGAAACCTTCTACGAAGGAGAAAGCTAAGTTGGATATGGCGAAAGATCCGATATGCCAATCCATTATTAATACGGTGGTGAAACCGGGCGAACCGCGCCCAGCACGCTGCGAAGAAGCTTATTACGAAGCGCAGCAAACTGAAAAGCTGCTCAAAGTTTTGGATGACGACAACGGTCTGCAAGCAGTGGTTTACCTGGAAAACAGCAATGTGGCTCTGGTATTGGATGCTTTGAGACAGAAGCGGGCAAAATTGGAGCAGTATCACGGCAAGCAATTAGACGGAGAAAAGATTGACTGCGAAATAGGTAAAAGTTGCGTTTGTCCAGAGAAGGAAGTTAACAGAGAGAAACTGGGTTTGACGAAATACCAATGCGTGCCTGTGGAAGTGAATGTAGAAGCTTTCCCGGCGCTGGAGTTTGGTACTGCTGAGGGTGAAGTGATAGAGATTAGCAGCGATGCTGAGCCTCCTACTGAACTGCGGAAATACTACGCTTTCAAAACCAAAATAAAGCTCAAAAATCAGAAGTTTGTTTTGAACAAGGGCAAGGCAAATGAAGTGGAGGTTAACTTGCAGTCGGGAATGTCCGTGAGTTCTAATATCAATATTGGCAAGCGGAGTGTCTTGCAGATGTTTATCAACCGATTTACTGGGAAAATGGATACGTTCAAGACTATTAAGTAATTCGGTTAACCGAATTGAACGTGAGACTTTGAGGCTGTTCGGAAACCCGGTTTCTTCAAGAAACCGGGTTTCTATGTGTTATGTTTTTCAACTTGTTTGTAGTAACGAATGCAAGTCCCGGCTCAAACTATGAGGAGTGAAATCTTCACTACAAACTTGATAAAAATTATTTAACCGGGTTTGATATAAAATGGTGATGACAATCAGTGCGATCGCACTTTCATGAAAAAAATCATCTTATTTACTTTATATCTAATTCCTGTCCTCTTCTTAATCGGATTGGTAGCGAATTTTAGCGTTAACGTTCCCGTTGATGACGAGTGGAGGTTAGCTAGCCTTTTTGAAAAAATAGCTGCGGGAAATGTAACTTTTAACGATTTTTGGGATTTGCACAGCAATCACCGCATAGTTTTCCCTAAAATAATTATTGCGGTGCTGGCTTTTGCTTCCCGATGGAATATTAATTATCAGTTGTGTCTCAGCATAGGTTTGGCTGCGATAACTTTTCTCGCTATGTACAAGTTATCCTCGATGCAAGTTAAGAATGTTGGGGATGATTTGTGGCATTTAGCTAATATTTTAACTTGTATTTTGCTTTTCTCGCTAGTTCAGCACGAAAACTGGCTTTGGGGATTTCAATTGGCTTGGTTTTTAGTCAATTTTTGTTTTGTCGCTGCGGTTTATGCGCTGGTTTCAAATCACAAATTATTGCCTAATATAGCGGTTTTTAATCGGATGAAACAGAGATGTTGCACCACGATCAATAAGCTATTTAGGAACGGGCAAGATGCCCGTTCCACAAGAACATTGAATTTTTGTGGAACGGGCATCTTGCCCGTTATTGAGAATGATGCAACACCTCAGATCAAACAGAGTACGGACACGGCACTGCCGTGTCCCTACGATATTCAAATATGGATTGCGGCTGGATTCTGCTTTATTGCGAGTTTTTCCCTGGCCCAAGGTTTGCTTTCTTGGTTGGCTGCGATTCCGGCTGTGGCGGCTTTAGAAGGAAATGCGGCGCAGAAAAGAAAAAGAGTTATTGTCTGGATGCTGCTGTTTTTGGCAACTTGTGCTGTTTACTCAATTGATTATCATCCTAGCCGCAAAGCAAGTATTATTTCATTGTTGAATAAGCCGTTTGTGGTGATTGATTACTTTTTAAGTTTGCTGGGTTCGCCAATTGTGCGATCGCCTGGAATTTCAGCATTAGTTGGATTGCTAATATTTGCAAGTTTCTTATTTTTGGTATTCTATTTCTTTGTCATTGGGAACCCTGCGAAGCAATCTCCAGCCCCTGCGATTCCTTCGCCACTGGCAATGACAGATAGGAATGATATTTCTGAAAGCTATAGCAATCCCAACTCAGTTATGAACGTGGTTCAGACTGCGACGCTGGACGGGCAAGATGCCCATCCCACAATTCATTTAGGATTACGGCAAGATACTCATTCCAATATTGATTTAGGATTGCAAAATCAGGCTTTACCTTGGCTGTCAATAGGTTTTTTTTCGGTTTTATCTTCTTTGTTTATTACGGCTGGCAGGGCTGAATTTGGGGCAATTCAGGCGCTAGAATCGTCTAGATATACGACTAATTCAATTTTGCTATTAATTGCTGTGGTTCAGCTAGGGCAATTGTTTGTCCGAGGTAATTATCAAGAAAAAAAAGCAACGTTAAAACGTAATTATAAATTTATTTATCGCGTAGTTGCAGGGCTGTTAATTGCCACAATTATTGTTAACTCTCAACAGGCAATCGCCCAAACTAGATCGGCACTTATTTACAAACAAGGCGCTCAAGATTGTTTGCAGTTAATTAACTATCTGGAACCCTCGGATTTTTTCAATAATTCGCCGGAAAGCTGTTTGAGGGTGCTGAGCAAAAAAACTTGGCTGGTGAGAGAAGGCGCTGCAATTATCGACAAAATAGGTTGGAGAAAGTTCGCGAAAAATGTAGAGTTTATTTCTAATACCGAGAAAGTTTACGGTTATTTAGACAAACCTCAAACTACCGATAAATCCTTGACTGTTAAGCAAAATGATGCTGTCAAGGCTGCGGGTTGGGCGGTTTGGCCAGAAAAATTGCAACAGCCGAATATTGTACTGCTATCTGTCGGGGGAAAAAAATCTTTTTTTGCTAACGCTTATGTAAATTTGGACAGTCCCGACATTGCTGAGAGTTTAAAATCTGAGTTATACAATAATGCCAGGTGGGCTGTTGATTTGTCGCATAATAATTTGCCGATCGCCCAAACAGAAATTAAAGCTTGGGTGTATAATCCTGTTGACAACCAGTTTGTCCAGTTGCGCGGAGGATGAGGAGTGAAAATTTCTGTGATTATACCAGCCCACAATGAGGAGGGCTGTTTGTACGGTACTGTGCGGGCGATCGCCCAGACGCTCGATTTAGAAGGCATTCCGCACGAAATTTTGATTGTGAATGACAACAGTGTCGATCGAACTCTTGATATTTGCCAGGAGTTGTCAGAGACTTTTCCCACAGTGAGATACATCAACAATCAACCTCCCAACGGTTTCGGATTTGCTGTGCGCCGGGGATTGGCGGAATTTGACGGAGATGCTGCGGCAATTGTGATGGCGGATGCTTCCGACGATCCGATGGATTTGGTAGCAGGATACCGCAAGTTGCAAGAAGGATATGATTGCGTTTTTGGTTCCCGCTTTATCAAAGGCGGCTTTGTGGTTGATTATCCAATTCACAAGTTAGCAATTAACCGCTTAGCAAACTGGTTTGTCAAAAGTATTTTCGGCTTGCGGTACAGCGATGTCACCAATGCTTTTAAAATTTACCGCCGAGAAGTAATTGAAGGCGTACAACCGATTTTGAGTCATCATTTTAATTTGACAGTGGAACTGCCTTTAAAAGCAATTGTTCGGGGTTTTTCCTATAAGGTAATTCCTTTGAGGTGGTACAATCGGACTGCGGGAATTTCTAAGCTGAAAATCAAAGAGATGGGCAGTAGGTATTTGTTTATTGTCTTGTACGTTTGGCTGGAAAAACATCTCTCTCGCGGCGACTACCACCGGACTAGAAAGATGAATGAATTGAAATTAGATTTATTGCCAAATTCAAGGAGGGAAGTTTTGACGGCGAAGGAATGATGACTAATGATTTTGGTACCGCAGCTATTGATACTTTGATGCAGATCGGAGATAATCAGTGCGATCGGTTAATCGTCATCCTACCTGGCATATTCTCGCGAGATGGAAAAATTCATGGCAACTTTGCGCTCTTCTCGCGGATTGCGTACAAAATCGAGTTTCCCGATTATAATGGTGAAGGGGATAAAAAGTAGGATAGTCAGCGATAATTTGACGAGAGAGGCGATGGGGAAGTTTGGGTTATAAAATATACCAAATTGGGAGGATTGAGTCATGGTTTTTACAGCCCAAGAAATGGCAAGATTGATGCCAGATGCCAGTCAATTAGAAAGTGACGAACCGGAAATGGAAAGTTCCCTACATTATATTCAACTAGCATTATTAGTTGCCTGTTTGGAATGGCAATGGCGCGAGCGCCACGACTTTTTTATTGGAGCAAACCTGACGGTTTACTACAGCCAGCAACAATTGCGGAATCGGGATTTTCGCGGTCCGGATTTTTTTCTGATCGCAAACACAGAAAAACGTCCGCGTCGTTCCTGGGTAGTTTGGGAAGAAGAGGGGAGATATCCCGATCTAATTATAGAATTGCTATCTAGTTCTACGGCAAGAGTCGATCGCAACGAAAAAAAGATATTATATCAGAATCGGTTTAGAACTCCCGAATACTTTTGGTTCGATCCTGAAGATTTAGATTTTAGCGGTTTTCGTTTAATCGGTCAAGAATATCAACCTATCATTGCCAATGAATTTGGTAGATTGTGGAGTGAGGTACTAGAATTATATCTGGGAATTCACGATGGGAAATTGCGTTATTTTACCCCAGATGGTGAGTTAGTTGCTACACCAGAGGAAGCTGCACTGCAAGCACAGGAGCGGGCCAATCGATTAGCGAATCAGTTGCGGGCTTTGGGCATTGAACCAGAATAGTTGAAGACTTACGCATTTCCGACCAAAGAAACCGGGTTTTTTATCTAATCTGCGGATTGCAGCGAAGGATTTTCGCAAAAAACCCGGTTTCTGGTGATCCGTGCGCCAGTCCTATAGTTGTCAAAATTCATTAAAAAGATGATTCGGTTTTAATGCGAGGTATACCTCAACACCCATTGTTCAATAATTTAACAGCAGTAATTAATCCTCTAAGAAAGTTGAGTCAATGCCTGAGAGAATTTTAATTGTGGGTGGTGCGGGTTTCATCGGCAGTTGTTTGGCAATTGGCCTGAAGAAACTGCACCCGGAATGGCAAATAATTTGTTTAGATAATCTGCGTCGCCGGGGCTCGGAATTGAATCTGCCTCGGCTTAAAAGTTGCGGTATTCAGTTTGTTTACGGGGATATTCGTACAGCGGCGGATTTAGATCCAGTTGCACTCAATGCTGACTGCATTATAGATTGTGCTGCGGAGCCTTCTGTGCTGGCTGGTTTTAGTTCGCCTCAGTACGTTTTGCAAACGAATTTACTGGGCACTGTGAATGTTTTGGAGTTGGCGAGACAAACGGGTGCGAGTTTGCTGTTTTTGTCTACGAGTCGGGTTTATCCGATCGCCAGTGTCAAATCTGTTAAGCTGTTAGAGTTGCCGAATAGATTTGCGATCGCCCCTGAGCAAACTTTACCCGGTATATCGGAGTTGGGCATATCAGAAGACTTCCCATTAAAAGGACACCGTTCGCTTTACGGAGCAACTAAATTAGCTTCGGAATTGCTGATTGAGGAATACAGGGAAGCATACAATGTGCCGACAATTATTAACCGCTGCGGGTTAATTACTGGTGCTTGGCAAATGGGTAAAGTAGATCAGGGAGTTTGCGGTTTGTGGGTGGCGGCTCACTATTTTCAAAAGTCGCTGAATTATATCGGTTTTGGCGGCAGTGGGAAGCAAGTTAGGGATTTGCTGCACGTTGAAGATTTGTTGAGGTTAGTTAATTATCAGTTAGAACATTTTCCTGAATTTGATGGCGAAGTTTTTAATGTGGGCGGCGGTTTGAGCAACAGTCTTTCTTTAGTTGAGACAACTGATTTGTGCCAAAAGATTACGGGTAAATCGATTTCAATTAACCCTGTTTTGGAGGAACGCGCGGGGGATATTCCGATTTTTATTACGGATTCTTCTAGGGTGATGGAGAAAACAGGATGGCGGCCTGTTATTGGGCCGGAAGCAGCTTTGCAGGATATTTATGATTGGATTGCTGCTAATGAGGTGGTTTTAAGTTCGATTTTGTAGGGAGTTTTTTAATGGCAGATTGCAAATAGTAGGGTGCGTCGCTATGGGAAATTTCGCCACTATTTGAGTGACTAGAACCGACGCACCCTACGGCGAAATTTCATCCCCGTCTAAAATTCCCACCATTATTTTCATTAAATCCTCTAAATCGTCAGGCACTTTAAACAAATTGATATCTTGAAAAATAGTGTGCTGATTTCGGTCTAACTTGCCAAATCGCCAGACATCTCCCATTGTCACCGCACCGTAAAAGATATTTTGCTCTTCAACGTGAGACATCGCAATCAATTCTACAGCTAGTTGGGTAAATCCTCTAGTCATATCGTCGTTCTTTGCTTCAATGACTAGCAATTCTCGCTCGGATTTTACGAAATAATCTAAATTTCCCTTTAACCAGCTATTAACGTTGAGAGTATACTCAAATCGCAGTTGACATTTGCAGTACCGGATGATGTCCAGCAAAACTGGCGATACTAATGATTCTCTTCTAGCTGTTTCGCTGCTGAGACTGACAAAAAATAAAGTTTCTTTAATTCTTTGTTTGAGAAAAGCTATTTCTGCCAGTTCCCTAGGGGTATGCGGCAAAGACAACTCAGTTTTGATCAGCGAGTAATCAAATTCTGCTAAAATTTGATCCGTTTCGTAAGGTAACTCAAAGTATGAACTAAATGTATATTCTCGACCTTCCTGTAAGATTTTTTGCTTGGTCATACTGTTTGAAATCGCAATGTGTTTATTTGTCAATAATAGCAAATATAAATCATTTATACAGATTTGTAGGGGTAGTGCTCCCGTGCCTACCCTCTATCGATTATCCCCAAACTTCTGTCAAATCTAAGACAAACCCAGGCAACACATCTTCACCGGACAGACTAATAGGATTTTCCAAGACTTCTACATCTTGATTTTGCCTGTAAATTTCCACCTTTCTGTTTTTTCTATCTATCAACCAACCTAAACGAGCGCCATTGTTCATATACTCTTTCATCTTGGCTCGCAGCGGTTCCATGTTGTCAGTTTTAGAACGAAGTTCTACCACAAAATCAGGACACAAGGGAATAAAGCTTTCTTTTTGTTTTGGGGTGAGTGCATCCCACCTTTCTTGACGCACCCAAGCTGCATCGGGAGAGCGATCGGCTCCATTAGGCAGGTGAAAACCAGTAGAAGAGTTAAATGCTTCTCCTAATTTAGTCTGGCGGTTCCACAACCAGAGTTGTCCTTCTATACTGAGATTTCTCTTTCCTGTTTCGCCTCCGGTTGGTGGGTTCACGATTAATTCTCCTGTTGCTGTGCGTTCTAATTGTAACTCTCGATTGGCGCTCGCCAATTCAACGAACTGTTCGTGGGTAACGGTGAGTGTTAGTGTTAGTGGAATATTGACGGGAAGGGCAGCGGATAATTGAGTTTGTGTCATCATTTTTGTCCTCAAGCTGATGCTTTAATGGCAGCTTCATCCTAATTGGGCTAAGCCAGAAATGCGGGATACTTTGTAACTTTTATGATAACACTTACAAGTGCCATCTACAAAGTGCGATCGCCCTTTTGTCCACCAAAGGTCGATCGCATCTGGTATCATAGAAAAAAAGTTCCCCGCCCAGACGCAAAAACATGATAACTTCTACAGTTGTTGCCCCATCGAAAATCTACTCTCTAGAAGCATGGATGGAAAGTCCACCGGATCGGCAAGAGTGGGTTGATGGCGAATTACTGGAGAAAAATGGCATAACTCTCAAGCATAGCAAGGTGCAAGGAAATCTTTACTTTTATTGGAGAAACTACAAAGAATCCAGCCGACAGGGAGGAAAAGTTTATACTGATGTTCCCTGCCGCACAAACAAGCAGGGGCGCTATCCTGATGTTGCCTACCTTCCCCCGGAATTAGCAGCACAATTTGGCAATCTCAAAGTGCTGCCGCAAAGTTTTCCTTTATGTGCTGAAATTGTTTCACCAACAGATTTGGCGGAAGATGTAATTGCTAAAGCTACAGAATATTTAGAATCGGGAAGTGAGGAAGTTTGGCTGGTATATCCTGAAAACCAATGGATTATTGTAGTAACAAAACAAACCAGAAGCATCTTTATTGCTGGGGAAGCTGTTAGCACTCAAATTGTTTTACCGGGTTTTAGTATTCCAGTAGATGAGTTATTAAAATGAGCGCTTTCCCTACATTCTCATTTTCAGCCTCCGACGGCAAGTGTCGATATTGAGGAAGATACTCACTTGTTGGGTTTCGATGCTTTAACAAACATTTGCCCTCCCAAAAACCGCCACAACCAAGGCAATTTTAAGTAAATTTTTAACAGCAAGGGCGAGGCCGGTCTGCCTTTCGTCGAAAAGGGCAAAAATCTCGGTACAATCAGGTCAATTTCAAACCCGACAGTTTGTAAAAGCTCTTGTAGCGATAAATGCGTTATCGGTAATTGATGGTCGATAAAATCGTAGTATTCCTTGTAGGAATATTTGAAATTAGGCTGAATTACCAATAGAGAACCGCTAGGCTTGAGGGCATCAAAGCAAAACGAGATAATTTCTACAAGTTCCTCTTTGTTGCGGAGGTGTTCAAAAAAGTTTGAGATAAAAATGCGATCGAACTGTTCGGTAAAAGATGTGTAATCTTCCAAATTCAACACATCAATATTAAGCACATTTACATCAGCATTAGCAAATAACTTTGAATCGGGATTAAGGTCAATTAAATATTTTTTTTTAGCCCGAATTTGATTGATAAACTCGCAGTAACCGCCGCCAATATCTAAAACGGTTGATTCGGGAGGAACATAATCTTGTAAGAATTCGTCAATTAAAACTTTCCATAGTGCCACCTTCGCTTGCATTTGTCGCAAATCAAAGCGGTTGGCATACAACTTTTTGAGATATGTGTCAGTTTTCATAGTAAAATAGCCTAGACTGAGTATGAGTTTATCACGCGATACAGCCAACTATGAATGTTATATCTACTGAAATACCGGAAGTTCTGATTATTGAGCCGAAAATTTTCGGAGACGATCGCGGTTTCTTTTTTGAGAGTTTCAATCACAAAGCTTTTGTAGAAAAAACAGGCGTGACGGCCGAATTTGTGCAAGACAATCATTCCAAATCTTCTAAAAATGTGCTGCGCGGTTTGCACTACCAACTGCAGCAGCCTCAAGGCAAATTGCTGCGGGTAGTTGCTGGCGAAATATTTGATGTAGCAGTGGATATTAGACAAAGTTCGCCGAATTTTGGAAAGTGGGTGGGGTGTTTGCTGAGTGCAGAAAATAAACGGCAATTTTGGGTGCCGGCGGGATTTGCACACGGTTTTTTAGTGGTTTCCCAGACTGCTGAAGTTTTGTATAAAACTACAGATTATTATGCACCGGCACACGAGCGGTGTATCCTGTGGAATGACCCCGATTTGGCGATCGACTGGCCGCTAGATGGTGCTCAACCCATCTTATCAGCTAAAGACCAAGCTGGACAAACGTTGAAAACAGCTCAAGTGTTTTGATTATGAAAATTTTACTCGCAGGTGGCAGCGGACAGCTAGCTCAAGAATTGCAGCCGATTTTATTATCTTCGGGAGAGGTAATTGCGGTCGATCGCACTCGCCTCGATTTATCCCAACCGGAAAGCATCCGTCAAGCAATGGCTGAAATTCAACCGAATTTAGTCGTCAATGGGGGTGCTTACACTGCGGTAGACAAAGCGGAAAGCGAACCGGAATTAGCAAACGCCATCAACGGCATTGCACCCGGAATTATCGCAGAAGAATGCGAAAAACTGGGAGCAAGTTTGATTCACTTTTCTACTGATTATGTATTTGACGGTAGCCACGGTTCTGCTTATCAGGAAACAGATTCTACGAACCCGCTGGGAACTTACGGCAAGTCCAAATTAGCAGGCGAGGAAGCAATTCGGCAAGCCGGAAACCGACATATTATTATTAGAACAGCCTGGGTTTACGGCAACGGTGGCAAAGGTAATTTTGTCAAAACCATGTTGAGGTTGGGAAAGGAAAGAGAAGAAATTCGAGTAGTAGCCGATCAGATCGGAAGTCCTACTTGGACGGGGGATTTAAGTGCGGCGACTTCGCAAATTATTCCTCTGCTTGGGCCAGAAAGTTTTGGGACTTATCAGTACACTAACAGCGGTGTTTGTAGTTGGTACGATTTTGCGATCGCCATTTTTGAGGAAGCAGCCAAACTCGGCTTTCCCCTAAAAATTCAGCGCGTAATTCCCATCACCACCTCCGAATATCCGACACCCGCAAAACGTCCCGCTTTTTCTGTCCTCTCTACAGTAAAAATATCAGCACTTCTAGGCACGTATCCTCCCCACTGGCGGCAAGGGCTCAGACAAATGCTGGCAAGAGAAGTGAAATAAAAATTCGAGTAAATCTGTAAAGTAGCCAGAAACCGGGTTTTTTCACCAAAATACTTGGTTCAAACCCTCAATCAAGTAAAAAACCCGGTTTCTTTAATCCCAGCGCGTACAACTTAGCCCAAATCGATTAAAAATATCGCCATCTACCAATCCATGAAAGTCAAGCAACAATATATTTTAATTGCCGCATCAATTCTCGGAATTCTAATACCAGCGTCATATATTTTGTACTTGATATCGCAAGCGGGAGACTTGTCTAATTTTGATTATTGGTGGATGACATGGAATTTTTATTCTGTAGACGGTTTCTCTACCAATCCTTTTAATTGGATATTTCGGGCGAACGAGCATTTTGTCTTGATTCCGGCAATTATTTATGGCTTGAATATAGTTGTCACCCAAGGTTCAAATATTGGTTTGTGTTTAGTTGCCTGGTTCTTGGCTTGGATTCAGTGCCACGTATTAATTGCTCTGCTGCCGTTAAATTTGAGGCGTTTTCCCCTGCAATTTATCTCGCTACTCCTTTGCATTTCTATTTTTAATTTTACTCCGGCGGCGGCTCACAATTGGATGCGGGGATTCAGTGGCGTTCACTGGATAATTGCTAATTTATTTGTGATTTGTTCGATATATTGTTTGCAATCCTATGCGACTTTGTTGGGTACACCGGGGGCGGGCACGGGGGCACCGCCCCTACGGAATGGTTGGGTAATTGGCAGCATTGTTTTTGGCGTTTTAGGCTGTATTAGTTACAGCACTCCTTTAGCTTTGTGGCCGATATTGTGTGCGGCTGCTGTTGTGCTGCGGTTTCCTCGGCGAATAACTTATTTGTATTTCATTGCTTCGATTGCGGTGATTGGCATTTATTTTTTAACTTATAAAACTCCATCTCATCACCCTTCTTTAACTAAAATTAACCCGCTCAAAACTCTCGAATATATTCCCACTTATCTCGGCGGAATTTTTAGCGAAAATATTATTGTTGCTTCAATTATTGGTATAATTGGTTTGATTGCAACGACGGGTTTTGTGGGTTATTGGCTATTTGTAAAAAAGGTCGATCGCCCGGATTGGCTGCCTTGGCTATCAATCCAACTTTACACGCTGCAAACGGCCTTAATGGCCGCTGTCAGTCGATCGGGATTTGGCGTCGAACAAGCCACCGCTTCCCGCTACGCCACACTCCCAGCTTTGTTTTGGATGAGTACAATTGTGCTGACAGTATTGTGGGTGCGCGAGTTGCAGCCAACACCAAGAATTCAAGGGCGTTGGCTGACACCGCTGTTTGCAGTCGCCACAGTCGCGATTATTTTAATGTACGGGGTGGGAGGCGAAACTGCAATGGCGATCGCCCGCAGAGCAACCTATCAACCGTTAGTAGCATTATCACTGCAATTAGGCATCACCGATGTAACCCTAATTAAAGACCGCGTAGGCAATAAACCCGCCGCTTTTGTCGGCTTAATCGACGCATTAAAAACTAACAACTTAGTGCCATTTAACCGAGACATCAAAAAACACAATTTTTGTGCAGCATTAGACACAAAACTCGACGCAAATTTACTGTCAGCGCCCAAAGACGGAGTACCCGGATATTTTGATACAGTAACTAAACTCGCACCCGCCGCCTCCAGAGTAATTGGCTGGGTAGGAGACCCCGAAAACAATGTAAAATGTATTGCCATTCTCAACCAAGAAAATGTCGTTCGAGGTTTCGCCATGTCAGGATTTCCCCGCCCAGATTTAGTTAAATTATTTGGCCATTCCTACGAATTCGCAGCTTGGAGAGGATACATTCAAACATCACCAACAGATAAACTATTGACAGCCTATGCCTCCTTTAAAAACCGCAAAGATTGGGTAGCCTTGCGAAACTCCCAAGTTATCAACAAAAACTAAAAAACCTCTCTTTCTCCTCCTCTGCGCCCTCTGCGCCCTCTGCGGTTAATAAAAAAATCTCATTGACAACACAAATGAAATAGAATAGCCCTATGCCAAAACATCTCAGCTTCGTAATCCCAGTTCACAACGAAGAAGCCACCCTCAAATTACTGTTTGACAAAATCCAAATTGTCATGTTCCAAACAGCAATTGACAGTTACGAAGTCATTTTCATAGATGACGGTAGCCGCGATTATTCCTGGCAAGAAATCACCGATTTAGCCAACAAACATCCCAAACTAATTAAAGCGATTAAAATGCGCCGCAACTTTGGCAAATCCGCCGCGCTTTCAGCAGGATTTCGCAATGCAGCAGGGATAATTATCTTTACTCTCGATGCTGACCTTCAGGATGACCCCGCTGAAATTCCCAAATTCTTACATCATTTAGAATCGGGATTTGATTTAGTTTCCGGTTGGCGAAAACAGCGGAACGACCCGCTTTCTAAAACTTTGCCTTCCAAGCTGTTTAATGCCGTTGCGTGTTTGCTGACTGGGGTGCAAATGCACGATATGAATTGCGGTTTTAAAGCGTATCGTAGGGAAGTTTTGCAGTCGATTAAATTGTACGGAGAATTGCACCGCTACATTCCGGCTTTAGCAAACAATTTAGGGTTTAAAATTGGCGAAGTAGTCGTGGAACATCATCCGCGCAAGCACGGAAAATCAAATTACGGCTGGGAACGTTATGCGCGGGGATTTATTGATTTGTTGACGGTGTTAGCCACGACGCAATATTTGCACAAACCGGGTCATTTGTTTGGAGGTTTGGGATTGTGTTTTGGGTTGGTTGGAACTGTTTCGCTGAGTTATTTGATAGTTATTTGGTTTCTGAATTTGGCGGGGATGAATTTTGGGCCGATCGGGAATCGACCTTTGTTATTTTTTGGGATTTTGTGTACAATTCTGTCGGTGCAGTTGATTTCTTTGGGGATTTTGGCTGAGTTGATGGCGCGGAATGTGGATGCTGATTATGTGGATAAGCAAATTAGCGAAATTATTGATGATTCGGGTTTTGATATTTAACCGCAGATTTGATTCGGCGGTTGAAACCGCTTCTATACAAACAAAGTCTGCCTTCGCAGACTGAATAAATATCTCATGTTTTGAAGAAGAGTATTATCTAATTTTAAACAGTATCCATTTGCCTTCTCGATCTACTATTTCTCCGTCAATATTTGGATGCCAATCGCTGCGAGTGAGGATATAATCGGCATGATAGTTTTTGGCTACTTTGACTAAATCCGCACTGCTGCGGCGGATGAAAAAGTCATTTCCTCCCCAAATCATTTGCGGGTTTAAGGGAACTCCTAAAACAGCTTCCATGCGATTTTGCCATTCTTTGATGCCTTTTTCTGTCAGGGGAAAGTTCTTGAAATTAACTACTATAGCTCTCTGAGAGAAAAACTGGAAGCTGGTAACTGAAGGTGGAATTAATACCAGTGCATCTTGACTGCTAATTTGTGAAAATCGCACCGCTAATTTGTTTACGTCGTCGCTGGGAACGGCATTAATATTAACTTTTTTTTGAAATATGTCTAACATTGGTTTTGGTAAAATGCCTGCTACCCCAAAAACCAAGATCGCGGTAGTTGCTAAAGCTAAGGCATGGGTGAGAATTTGTTTGATTGGTTTAGAAATGGATGTTTTTTCTAAAATAAAAGGCAAGGCAATAATTGAGAAAAGGATAGGTATGCTAATTATACGATCGCCTATTATTTCTCCTGAATTAGTCAGCGGATATATCAAGCTGAAAGTTAATGTTCCTGCTGTGAAAATCCACGGCAAAATAGTGTAGCGTTTGGGAATTATATATTTTTTGCTTTGCCAAATTGATAAAAATACAAATAAGGCTAAAAATAAAATACCTCGGTCAGGTAAAGTGAGGATAATTAACAGCAGCAAACCAATAGCTAGCTGTTTTGCTTGGTAAAGTCGATCGACTAGCAAGCTGATGGCAATAAATATGATTATTTGAGCAAAAGGTACGGTTCTAGCTAACTGGAGTTTGGCAATTAAAGCCACTGGGTAAACTTCTACAAATACATAATTAAGCAGCAGCCCAAAAATTGAGGTACTAATAATTACAGAAAAGTTAACTTTGTCTTCTTGGCGCAGTGAATCGGCAGTTTTGATGCACAATAAGCCACCAATGATCAAACATATAAAGTTGAACCAACTCCAAATATTCCAATTTGACGGGAGGATGTGGTGAGGATTCCGTACTTTTGCGTGAATGTATACAAACTCAGCATTCTCAATAGTTTGAGTGCCGGTAGTACCTGTTAGTAACATTGGCAAATAAACGATACTTGCCATTGCTGCTAAAAGTGCGATCGCCAAAATCAATGTTTTAAACTTCCGCTGTTTTACCGATTCAATAAATAAAACGGGAACCATCATCAATCCCGGCAACAAGCCAACTAAAAATTGCAGCAAACAACCCAGCCCAAAAAAGAAATATCCTGTCAGCCATTTTTGGCGCAAACTAAAGTAAATTCCCCAGATTGCGAAGGCCATCGCGAAGGTACTGGGTACTGATTTTGTGGAAAATATCAGCGTGTTACCAACATCTGTAAATGAAGCGGCTATACATAAAAAAGCCATCGCTGCTGCTGGCAGTTTGGAATTAGTATAGATATTGATAATTGCGTAGCAAGCTAGGATAAAGGAACCGAAGGCTAGGAATTGATAAATAAAATGCACCAACGGAATACTTAACCCTAAGTTGGCTAAGAAATAAATGATATAATAATAGTAGGATCTCGGATTAAATTTAACCATTTCCTGAACATGATAGTCATTTTTGTAGAGTTCAGGATTTAGCAGCGATTGGATTTGTGGCAATTCTGGAAAGTTGCCTCCAATGGGGAAAATATAGCCAGTTGCCATCAGGGAACCGATGATGACAAAAGTATAGAGAGATAGATTAAAATACCAGTTTGATTTTTGATGGTTCTGCATTGAGGGTTCAATTTACCTATTGACAGCTAAATTATTAATCTCCAGTTGGCATTGGTTTGTTAAATCCTGTTTGCTGCTACTCAATACCTCAAGCAGCAGATAAAGGGGATTTTTGCCCTCAACTAATAGATTTAAGCCGATCGCACTTTTTTGACTATCAGCCATCTCTGCTGAGTCTACTAATTTACCTTGCTTGTCCCACAACGTCAAGCGCAGGGCAATTCCCGGACATTGTTTGTTAGGTAAATTGAGTTTGCCGGTAACTTTTACTTTGTCTGAGATGGAACCTAAATACAGAAAAGATGTATCGAGTTTCTTGCTGTTTTTAATTGGATGAGTTACAATATTATATAGGTTATCCGATTCTTGACTCACTGAATAATTGGCAGTTGTGTAGATTGATTGATGCAAACTAATCCAATCTAACTGCGTGCCTGGTCGATCGACTATTTGCCGCTGCATCGCCTCCAGAGTCCTAACTGCCGTTGCTGTATCAGTCGGTCGCATCCTCCGGTAAACGCTGAGTGTCACGCCGTTTTCTAGCTTAAACTGTTCCGGTAGCAATTGGAAATCGCGGGCAATTTCCCAGTTTTGAGTAAAGGCATCGTACACAACTTTAACAACATCTTGTTCGTGCGATCGCAAAACTTGTTCGTCCGTCGATAACACCTGCTGAAAAGGTACAGCAACCACCGCATATTGTGACTGCAACAACTCCGGTAGCGGGTAAGTATCGCGCGAGTCAATTTGCGGCCTCCCGATTGTATTTAACTTCCACCAACCCTCCGGCGGGTTTAATTTGCGGTTAGCTTGTCTGAGTATGTTAGCATTGAAATTGTTAGAAGCACCGGCAATATAAATCGGTTCTTCGTTGGGTGCTGATTTTCGCAGAAACTCTACTAATTTTACAACTTCGTCGTAGTCCGATCGCACTAACGGCGGAAAATTACCCACAAACAGTCTTGGCAAATCAATTTTGAGAGGAATTAACCCGACTGCGGCATTTACAACCAGGTACAAACCCGCCGCGCCCAGCATGAAATACCGGACTTTTCCCTTGAGTGTCAGCCAAGTTGTCCAGAAAAATGTAGATAGTCCTAAAAGTGCGATCGGTGTAATATGAATTGTATAGTGCAAGTAGCCGTAACGCAAGACTAACAGCCATTCAATCAGCGACAAAACCCCAAACAACGAAACAAAAATAGCCGCCGCCGGAACCAGGATTCTGGTGAGAATTCCCGCCGAAAAACCAATCAGTACCAGCAGCCAAGTTCCCAAACCGTAAAAATCCGCATAACGAGTTAAAATATCATTTACAGGCAAACTCCAAGCGACATACAAATTGCGGTAGTCAACCGTCAGAGCACTGCGAGTAAAATCTCCCGCTACCAACATTAAAATAGTCAAGCTAGTTGCAGCTATCAAACCCAATTTTACACCTGATTCAAACAAGTATCTGTAGGGAAACGACACTGCCACGTCCTTGTCTTTGGGAGATGACAATGCGGTTTTTTTACGGTATATTAGTATAATAAACTCGATGAAAGCCTGTAAAGCCGCTGCACCAAAAAATGCGATCGCACTATAAGCAAAATGGCGCCGCAACAGAATGGCCGCCGCCAGCAAAAACCCAATTAATGGGATTTTCCACCAAGATTTCAGCTTAACATCCTGCAAATAAACCAAAATTGCCAAGGCTACAAACACACAGCCGCCAGTATCCAGATATCCCCGCAGAGTCGGTATCCAACTCATAGGAATTAATAAACTCAGCAGCACCGTTGACCAAAACACCCGGCGGGGATAAACTGGAATTAGCTTGGCAGAAATTGCCCCCAACAACAGGCGAAACGGCAGCACATAAATCAGGGATACGCTGAGAATGTAACTCAGCCGAGACTTGCCAAATAAGAGAATAAACGGCACTAACGGCAGAGAAATTAACAGGTTTTTTTCCTTAGATAGCGATTCTATAACTCCGCGCCATGCTTTATCTGGCGAGTCTCGAAATAAATTTGCCGTGTTGACTGTAGCAGTATTGTATCCCGCGTAATCCCACCAATAAAAAGTATGTTCGCTAGATACATAGATTGATGTTACTGCAACTGTGACTAGAACAAGCACAAACAGGAAAAAGCCATCAATTAGAAATTTTCGAGGCAATTTAAAAGAAACAAAATCAAATAATCCCATCAGTCTAGCAACCCTAAATAACTCCTAAACTTCCTCTTTCTCTCTTGCTTCGCGCCCTTCGCGCCTTCGCGGTTCGTTAACTTACCTTAAAACAGTACCTTGCAAAAAATCCTCCAACTTTTCTGCATATTGCCGATTCGCGATCGCGCTTGGATGAATGTCATGAGGTAAATTATTATTGGCAGGTATTTTCAAATCAACCGAAATATCCGCCGTAGCAATTCCCTCCTGACTTAACTCCCCCAACATCTTAGCAGAACCCGCATTAATTCCCGCAACAACTAACTTAACACTGTTAGCCTCAGCCACACGGTGAAACTCTTGAATAATTGCCTTAGAAAGGTCACGGCTTCTATACAACCCCTCTTCAAATTGATTGTAATTAACCTCCCAAAAATGGCTGAATGCAGAAACCCGCATCAGCGGGAACTCGCGATATTCAAGTTTGGCCATGCTGTAGGTAAAATTATTTTCTTTATTCAGCCTCGCATCGGGCTGAAATAGAATACCGAGTTTATTCCAAGCAGCCATTTGCTTTCTTCTCGCCCTTAACAAAGTATTGCGGCGGTCATGAAATCCCGCATAAGCAATCACCGCAATTTTGGGTTTATTTCCTTGTTTGAGTGCTGCTTTGAATTGAATCAATGAGTGCAGCGTTCCGTAGCCGTTAACGCCAAAATTCACTATTTCATATTTGGGTAATTTCTCTTGCAACAACCAAGCATAAGTTTCGCTATCATTCAATGACCAACCGTAGGTAAAAGAACAGCCAAATATCGAAATTTCCGGCTTTTTTGACGATAAATTGTAAGTAGTGAGGGGATGTGTGATTCTTAAACTATTATTGAGATGAGTTGTATTAAATGAGTAATTGCCGTTAATTATCACCTTGAATTTTCCAGGCAAATGTTTGTAGCCGAGTTCCGAATCTTTAGTGAAAAAGTTACCTTTTGGTTCGACCGCAACATCAACATTTTCTATTTGCCAGGGTTTGTATCCCGCAACTCGCAAGACAATTTCAGCCGTAGTGGTAGATAAAAAAATTGGAAAAATTAGATATGTTATTAATCTGAAAATAGAGGTTTTAATAAATTTTTTTTTCATAATTTATCGTAGGGGCGGGTTTCACCAACCATATCGGCGTAAGACCAACAATATAATAAACCCGCCCCCGCCCAACGAATAATCGGAATCTACATTTTTTTGGATGATCTCGAACATCAGGTTAATCTAGATTATCGGTTGTGTGGGGGCGGGTTTATTTAAATTGTTTGTGAACATCAAATATTGTTTGTAAAACCCGCCCCTACAGGCAATTGTAGGGGCGGATTTCACCAACTATCTATGTCTAAAACAAACAATCTCGTAAACCCGCCCAACCGAGGGATTAATTCCTAATAACCAGGCTCCTCCTCGTACTCAGGAGTCTTAGTCTTCTCAGGGATATTCACCCGAGGAGCCTGGTAAGGCTTCGGTGCCTCATCGTCAGCCCAAGCATCCGCCTCCACATCATCCTCGTACTCGTACTGCACCACCGGCTGCTTCGGGCGAGAAATTTCCGCGCGAGTGTACTGCGGCTTCTCCTCGTACTCCTCCTCGTAATCGTCCTCCTCACCGCCCCAATTATCCTCTTCGTAATCGTCGTAATCGTCGCTTATTGGCTCAGGCTGCTGTACCTGCACCGCGCGCATCGGCTGGCGAACCGCAGGCCGATTCCACTCTAAATCCTCATCCCAAGGAACTTCCTCCACCGCAGGCGCAGCTACCCGGCTCCGCATTTCCGGTGCAGGTATCCGCACCCCCGGGCCCAATTGATTTCCCGTAGCCACGGGTTTCGGATAATAACCTGCCTCGTCCTCTTCTCGTTCCCAAGGTGCTTGGCCCAAACCAACGCGCTCCAGCAAACCCACACTAAGCTGCCTGAGCCTTTCCTCGGAACCTTCAAACACAATCAAGCGATTCGGGCCGCTGCTGACAATTTCTTCAATCCCCAACTCGTAAGTGCTGAGAACTTGGTCGGGGATTTGGGGGATTCCCAGGGAAGCGATAATTATAGAAACTAACTTACCGTCTTCGGGATCGAACCTAAAGCCCCGTACCCTACCTAAAAGTTCGCCAGTTTCGGTAATAACTTCGCTGTTAATCAAAATGCTGTAGACTTCAACATCAACATCATCTTCGATCGCGCTCTCATCTTCCACCAACAGCACGTCGCCGATTTCGCTGACATTGCTGAGGAACATAAACCTCGGCATTCCAGCGACCGCGAATATATTATCACGCAGACCGATCGCCACAACTTCCCGCCGATCGATGTCCACCCACAATTGACTAACCACCCCCAAGCGTTTACCTCTGTCGCGGGTGATGACTTGAGTGCCGAGAATATCGGAGCGTTGGCAAATTTGTTCTGATGTCATTCTAAGTTTAGTCCTGATTTATCATAAAAATGGGCCTAAAACCCCCGTGCTTCTAGCACGGCTTTGCTGTATGCTTGTAGTAGTGGAAAGGTAATCAACCACTCTAAAAACCTAGCTGTCAAAAGACAAAGCGCTGAACCTTGAAAATTGAATCTAAGCGGTTCTACTGCATTTTTCTAGACTCCACCTCGCAGTAGGTAAAAGATTCAGAGGAGCTAGACAAACAGCATTTGAAGCGAATTTGCTTCAAACTGAAACAGGACTTGCCTAAAAGCAAATAGGGTAGGGCATACCCGAATTAACTCTTGGGGAGAGTCCCACCTCTGGGCTAGAGACTTCAAGGAATCTAGTTTAAGTGGTCTCGGTGAGCCAAGAATCCTCGTACCTTCAGGTCGAGGAGTGTCAATAAGTACATATATCACTCAACACGATCGTCAACCGACACTCCGGGACTACAACTTCAGTCAGTCGATTTTAGATTTTAGATTTTAGATTTTAGATTTACTCCACAGAGGAATGTGGGAGCTGGAACTAGGGTCTAAAATTTTGATCTATCCACGACTGTTGTCGGCGGCTTGTACCCGTTTTTGGGTAGGGTCATCAACAGAGACTCCGGGACTACAACTTCAGTCCTATGACTTGAGTATAAGCTCCCCGTGCTTGAGTAACACCAATTGTACGCTCAGCCGATTGAATCATAGGTCGCCGCAAACTCACAACAATAAACTGGGCTTGTTCAGACTGTCGTTTTATCATTCTAGCTAATCGCTCCACATTTGCCCCATCCAGAAACATATCCACTTCATCAAAAGCGTAGAACGTAGACGGGCGGTAGCGTTGCAGCGCAAAAATAAAACTCAGCGCCGTCAACGACTTTTCGCCTCCAGACATGGAAGCCAGTCGCTGTACGGGTTTGCCCTTCGGGTGAGCGACCAAATTCAAGCCACTGCTGAAGGGGTCTTCCTGGTCATCTAGCTGGAGATAGCCATCGCCTTCGGAAAGTTCCGCAAAGATAGTCTGGAAGTTCTCGTTAACCGCGTCGAAAGCTTCTTTAAAAGCGCGTCGCCTGAGTGTGGTAAAGTTTTCGATTCTCAACAGCAGTTCAGTGCGTTCTCCTTCCAATGTCGTCAATTTTTGACTTAATTCTTGAAGGCGTTCTTGAGTGCGGTTGTACTCTTCCAAGGCTAGCATATTGACTGGTTCTAAAGCTTGAATGCGTTTGGCGATCGCCTTTACTTCCTGCTGCAATTCGGTCAAATTGGCTTTCTCGACATTTTCAGGAATCGACGGCACGGGGTCGGGCATTTCCGCCCGCTGCGTTTCCAAGAGAGTGCGGATTGCGGCCAATTGTTCCCGGCGTTCTTGCTGGGTTTCGTGGAGTTTTTGCAACTGCCATTGTAACTGTTGTTTGGCTAAATGCTGTTCTCGCAATTGAGATTCCGCCCGATCGCGCTCTCCCTTTTCCACGCCCAATTTTTCCTCAATTTCCCCCAAAGCCGCCTTAGCTGCGGCAATTTGTCCATCGAGTTCTAACTGCTGCGAAACAATGCGATCGAGTGCATCCGCCCCCGCGTTTTGCTGCAATTGCCATTCCTGCAATTTCTCGCTGCCTTCCTTAATTTTCTCTTCCAAACGCCCGAATTGATTTTCCAAGTCTACAAGGCGCTGCTGGACGTTTCTCAGAGCCAATTCTCGCTCTTGGAGTTGCGCTTCCAGAGCGCGCAAACTCGATTGCATTTGCTGCCATTCGCTGTGACTGTTCGACTCTTCCAACTGCGCCAAAGTTTGCCGGTACTGCTGCAATTGAGTTTCCTGTGCGGGCAATTCTCGTTCCAGCAACTGCAATCTCGATCGCGAATCAGTTAATTCCTGTGTGTTTTTCGCAATTTGCGATCGCACTTGTTCCTGTTGCCCTTGCAAATTCTTAATTTCTGACTCCAACTGTTCCAATCGCAACTGATTTTCGCGCAAATTCTGTTTCGCTTCCATCAATTCTTGGCTGCGAGTTTTCACTGCAATAGACGCGCGATCGATCGCAATTTTGCACCGTTCCAAAATCCGCTCAATTTCCTCCAACCTTTCTTGCAAAGACGCGATCGTCCGCGCTTCACTAGCAGCCTCACTAGCCTCAACCGTGCCAAAATGCAAAGTAGATCTATTAGTAGAACTTCCCCCAGTCATCGCCCCGCTAGTTTCCAAAATTTCCCCGTCCAAAGTGACAATCCGGTACTGTCCCAAATAGCGGCGAGCATCGCTGAGGTTGCTAAACACAACCGTACTGCCAAAAACGTAAGCAAAAATTTCCTGATACCGGGAATCGCAGTCAATCAAATTAACAGCCGCATCCACAAACCCAGCCGCGCGCCGCAAATTTTCATTCACCGAATACCTGCCGCCCCTAATCTTATTCAAAGGCAAAAACGTCATCCTTCCCGCCCGTTTTTGTTTCAACAATTCGATCGCAGCAGCAGCCACGCTGTCATCTTCCACCACCATATTTCCCATGCGCCCGCCCGCCGCAATTTCCAGCGCCAACTGATAGCGCGGTTCTACCCTACCCAGTTGAGCCACCAAGCCACAAACTCCGCCAATCCCGCTTTGCGCGACAATTTTTGCAGTAAACGTTCCCGTCGCTTCTTGCATTGCTTGAAACTGCACCTCTAGTTTGTCTAATTTGCGCTGTCTTTCCCGCTGTTCTTCCAACAAACGAGTTTGAGTTTCCTGTTGCAGTTGCAATTCTTGTTCGGCTTCGACTAAAATCTGATTTAGCGATTCTACTTGCAAAGATGCCACGCCTTTGGTTTCCACAAGGCGAGATTGTTGCTCTTTTTTCGCTGCAATTTCCTGTTCCAATACTTGCAGCGATTGGTTTTGTTCTTGAATTTGACTTTGCAGGCGATCGGCTCTTTCTCCGATAGTAGCTTGTTCTGTACGCTGCGGTTCCAAAGTTTGTTGAATTGTTTCGATTTGGCGGTGCAGTTCCGTTTGCTGCTGTACCCAAGCTTCGGCCGTCGAGGCGATCGCATTTGCAACTTCCCGACTTTCATCTAAACTTTGCTGGGCTGCGTCCCGCTGTTCCTGCAAACTTCCTGTTTGAGACTTAACATAAGATATTTCTATCTCAATTTGCTCCAAACTTTGCCGGAATTGGCGAACTTCTTCCTCGGTTTGTGCTATGTTAGCAGCTATTTGCCCAGCAGTTTTTTCCAAATCCTGTTTGCGGTTTTGCAGTTGCCGCCGTTCCGCTTCCTGAGTCGCAATCGTCGCTTGCAAAGCCAACAATTCCGACTCTCCCAAAGCTTTAACGCGGGCATTCAGCGCGTCGAGTTCCGCCGTTGCTTCTTGAATTTGGGTACTAATTGCTTGCAGTTGTTCGGTGAGAGATGCAGAAGTGCGATCGCCCGTTTCGATTTGTTCTCGCAGCTTCCATTCTTGCTGCTGCAATTGGCGGAATTTCAGCACAATTTCCCATTGCGACTTTTCTTGAAATTCCGCCCGCAATTTTTGATATTTTTCCGCTTTTGTGCGATCGGAAGCCAGTCTATCGCGCTGAGAAATCAGCTCTTTTTCCACAATACTGCTGCGTTCTTCCACCTCCTTAACTTCATCCAACTTCTGCCTAGCTAAAGAGATTTTGCGATCGAACTGAGCCACCCCAGCCAATTCGTCAATGATTTCTCTTCGTTCCTTAGAATTCATCGAAATAATGCTGGTAACGTCTCCTTGCAGGACGACGTTATAGCCTTCGGGATAAATTCGCAAGCGGTTGAGTTGTTCGTGAAGTTGAGTCAGCGTGCAAGGTTGACCGTTAATGTAATAAGTTGAAGTGTAAGTACCTTGGCGAGTTACCCGAAGTTTGCGCGTCACACTCCACTCATCCGGTTTGGGATTTTGGATTTTGGATTTTTTATTAGTAGCGAGTAGTTGTCCGTTGTTGTCTTGAGTTGCTGCGATTTCAATCTCTTCTACGTCTTCAACAGATAACTCATCCGATTTTGGATTTTGGATTTTTGATTTTCGATTGACAGGAGATGATTGGCCGTTGTTGTCTAGAGTTTCGGCAGTTTCTATCCCTTCGGCTTCTGCAACTAGAGGCGATTCTTGATTGACAGGAGATGATTGGCCGTTGTTGTCTAGAGTTTCGGCAGTTTCTATCCCTTCAACTTCCTCTGCTTCAACAGATAACTCATCTGCTGCATTTTCATCCTCATCTTCATCCTGCGCGAACCATTCCTCCCCCACATCTTCCAGGGCAAAAGTCGCAGTCACGCTAGCTTCGATCGTACCGCGTTTGTTTTGGGCGCTGTTCACCAAATCCGGCAAACGTTCAGCCCGCATTCCCTTAGAACTCGAAAGTCCGAGACAAAACAGCAAAGCGTCGAGGATGTTGGACTTCCCAGAACCGTTGGGCCCGGAAACCACAGTAAAACCGGGCAGCACGGGAATGGCCGTCGTGCCGCCAAAAGATTTAAAGTTAGTCAGTTCGATCCGCTTAATGTGAACCATATGCTAGGAGTAGCTTTGGCTCTAGGTTGTTGTCACAGGGTAGCACAGGCAATGGGGCGATCGACAATGTGTTAACTTTCTAGCATTGTTGATCGAACCGATATCTTACACCTTCGTCAACAACCCAGCCGGCTTTTACTTCAAAAGATCGTTGACAAAAGTACAACATCTGCGATCCGAGCGACCGCTACAGATGAACGTAAATTTTGATACAAATAATTTCATGAGACTCGATCGACATTATTTATGCGATTAAACCTGAAAGCCTTGTCCCGATTGAATCCCAGCAAATATAATTCCCGGAATTCCTAATGTTACCCCTAGACATATAAAAACTTTCCGGTAAAATCGAACCAAAATTAATAATGTATAAAGTAACGAAGCGAATTATGGAGGGCAAACCCATTACACCAGCTCAGAACTCATCTAACCTGTCAGCTTCACCTGAAAGCGACCAACAAGTATTGCAAATTTGGGGTCGCCAGCCCCTTAAAGGACATATCAAAATCAGCGGCGCCAAAAACTCGGCCTTAGTCGTCATGGCAGGAGCCCTGCTATGCCCAGAGGATTGCCGTCTCCGCAACGTTCCCGGTCTAGTCGATGTCGCCCGCATGGGGCAAATTCTCTCGGCTGTAGGAGTCAAATTACAGCAGCACGGCGACGTTTTAGACATCAACGCCAGCAGCCTCATAGACGCTCAAGCCCCCTACGAATTAGTCAGCCAACTGCGGGCGAGCTTCTTCATCATCGGGCCACTGCTAGCACGTTTGGGATTTGCCAAAGTGCCCTTGCCCGGTGGGTGTGCCATCGGTGCGCGACCCGTTGAACTCCACGTTCGCGGTCTGCAAGCCCTGGGTGCCGAAGTCCACATCGACCACGGCACGGTTCACGCTTACGTCAAAGGGCCGAACCGCCGCCTGAAAGGAGCCAAAATTTATTTGGACTACCCCAGCGTCGGCGCAACTGAAACTTTGATGATGGCGGCGACTCTGGCTGAAGGAGAAACCGTGATTGAAAATGCGGCTCAAGAGCCGGAAGTCGCAGATTTGGCGAATTTCTGCCGCGCAATGGGAGCAAAAATTCAAGGCGCTGGCACGAATACGATCGTCATTTCGGGAGTTCCCAAGCTGCACGCGGTAGACTATTCAATTATTCCCGATCGCATTGAAGCCGGAACATTTTTAGTAGCCGGAGCCATCACTCACTCGGAAATCAGTTTGTCGCCGGTAATTCCCGACCACCTGACCGCAGTCATTGCCAAATTGCAGACAATTGGGGCGAAAATTATTGCAGAAGCCCCTGACATTTTGCGGATAGTTCCCGGCCAAACTCACTCGGCCACAGACATCGAAACTCTGCCTTATCCCGGTTTCCCCACAGATATGCAAGCTCAGTTTATGGCTTTGCTGACGCTGAGCGAAGGCGACAGCTTGATCAAAGAAACCGTGTTTGAAAATCGCTTGCGCCACGTAGCAGAGCTCAACCGCATGGGCGCGGACATTCGCCTTAAAGGCAATGTAGCGATTGTGCGCGGAGTGTCGCGGCTGTCGGGTGCGCCGGTAGTAGCAACAGATTTGCGGGCTTCGGCGGCGTTAGTGTTAGCGGGACTTGCCGCCGATGGTGTCACCACCATCAGCAGCTTGCAGCACTTAGACCGCGGCTACGAGCAGTTAGAGGTGAAACTGCAAAAATTGGGAGCTAAGTTGCGGCGCGTCAAAGAGGGTACAGACCCGGCGACTGCTGAGGCTCCTGTCAATCCAGTGCGATCGGGTTTAAACTGTTAATTAGTCAGTTGACCGTTGACTGTTGACTGTTGACGGTTAACTGTTGACGGTTAACTGTTGACGGTTAACTGTTGACTAAGGAATAATCACTACAATGTCGAACATACCGCTCATCGGTTTAAAAGCAGACCAGTTTCGCCACCCGCTAGACTTGGAAGCCACCAGCACTCTCAAACAACTGCCCGGTCTGGATTTGATCGTGCGGCAGTTGCTGGGACAACTGGGCGAACAGTTTTTCATGCTGGAAAATCTGGCTTCCAGCGTCCAAGTCGGCGAAAATCAATTGCCCCACCTGCATCAATTGCTGTTGGATGCCTGCAAAACTCTGGATTTGGAAGCGCCGCAGCTTTATGTCCGCCAGCATCCGATGCCAAATGCTTACACCTTTGCGATGCGGGGAAAGCAGCCTTTTGTGGTGATGCACACTTCTCTGATTGATTTGCTCACAGACGAGGAAGTTAAGGCAGTAATTGCTCACGAGTTGGGGCATTTGAAGTGCGAGCACGGAGTTTACCTGACTCTGGCTAATTTAATTGTGTTGGCGGCCGGTCAAATTTCGCCTGTGGGAGCCGTGCTGGCGCAGGGTTTGCAGGCGCAAATGTTGGAATGGTTGCGGTGTGCGGAATTTACGTGCGATCGCGCCGCCTTGCTCGCCACCCAAGACCCAAAAGTGGTAGCATCGGTGCTGATGAAACTGGCCGGAGGTTCGCCGACTTTAGCTTCCAAACTGAATGTCGATGCGTTTTTGGCGCAGGCGCGGGCCTACGACGACCTCAGCAGCACTCAACTGGGAGAAATGCTCAAACAAGCTCAGACGGCTCAGTTGTCCCATCCTGTACCAGTATTGCGCGCCAGAGAGATCGATCGTTGGGCAAGTTCAAAAGATTATGAATCTTTGCTTGCAAGAAATCGATCGGTGTGTTATGATGGTGAAACCCAAAAGGGCGGGTGGCGAAATTGGTAGACGCATCAGACTCAAAATCTGACACCGAAAGGTATGAGAGTTCGATTCTCTCCCCGCCCACTACTAGAAAAGCTTAATAAATCTAGGGTTCCAGATGATAAGTCTGGAACCCTAATTTATATGGCATCGGGAATCGGGAATCGGGCATGGGGCATGGGGAATTGCGAATTGCCAATTGCGAATTGGTAACTAATGACAACAGTCAACCGTCAACACTTACTGTAGGGTGCGTGACAGCGACGAGCTCACCGTCGAAGCAAAAACATTTGCAGTCACGCACCTGACTTCTAAATCATCTGAATCAACCGGATTTTATATGATTTAATAGCTTTTTGGTGCGTGACCGTCCTGAGTTTCCTCGCCGCGAGTCAAAGCCCGTCGCTGTCACGCACCCTACAACTAAAATCTCCAATCTAATGACAAGTTTTATGGGTGAAATCGCCGCTTTAGGCGCTGCACTTGTCTGGGCTCTAGCTTCCACCATCTGGCAGCGAGTGGGACAGCAACTCCCCGCAGTCGTGCTAAACTTGCTCAAAGGCGCGATCGCCCTTTTCATGCTCCTTGCCACTGTACTAATATTAGGCAAACCCTTACCCGCAATCAACCCTAATATTTTAGCAATGCTGCTCATCAGCGGCGGGCTAGGAATTGGCATCGGAGACACCGCTTTCTTTATCGTATTAAAATATTTAGGCGCGAGGCGAACGCTGCTTTTAGAAACCCTATCTCCCCCTTTAACAGCTTTATTCGGCTTAATCTTTTTGCAAGAAAAGTTATCGGCCATTGCTTGTACTGGCATTCTTTTAACTATCTGCGGCGTAGCGTGGGTAATTGCAGAACGAACAGCCGAAACAACCTTATCATCAAAACATATTTGGCAGGGATTAGGTATTAGTTTATTAGGACAAACAAGCCACGCCGCTGGAGCAATTTTATCCCGCGCCGCCTTCACTCAAATAGATATTGATCCCCTGTGGACAGCCGCCTTGCGTTTGAGCGGTGGTATGGCAGTTATGTTGTGCTTTTTGAAGCCAACAAACCTTGACAGTTTCAAACAATTAAAATCCTCCAAAATATTAGCTGCAATAATTCTGGCAGCTTTTTTAGGAACCTATCTCGGAATTTTCCTGCAACAGACTTCACTGAAATATGCACCCGCAGCAATCGCTCAAACACTCAGTTCTACCAGTCCCCTATTTATCCTGCCTTTAGCCGTGCTGGCGGGCGAAAAAGTGAGCATTCGGGCTGTTTTGGGGGTAGTTGGTGCGATCGGCGGAATCGCCTTATTATTGGGTTTGAAGTGATTAGATTTGATCTCAATTCCGGTGCCACCGGAATGATTGTTGACTGTTGACTGTTGACGGGCGGGTCGAAAAACTGAATGGTTGAGTGTTAACTGTTGACACTAATAGGCACGGCGCCGTCTCGAAAGCAATGGGTAATATTAATTCCGATGCTACCGGATTTGATATCACAACTCCGACAAGTGGAAACAAAACTCTACGGAGAGATTGAGAAGCAAATTGCAAACGCTCACCAGAAGGAAGAGGAAGGGATTTATGCTTCTAATACTTGGGTAAAACAATTGGCAGAAATCCGTAAGGATTTTGGTCTGATTATCCGCTAAATCACGAAGGCCACAGCTAATCCGAATACTTGAATCTGAGAAAGCGCGATCGCCCTTACATCCCAACTTGTCACAAAGCACGCGCGGCGCAGCTATCCCGTAGGGAATCGCCCTTATAAGCTGTTGTGCATTTAACTTATATCTTTAGGGCGGGCAGGATGCCCACCCCACAAAAGTTTAATTGTATTCGGTCGTGCAATTTAAATGCCTCGGAGCTTATTCTTTAGAGAAGAAACGGCCCGAATAATATTTCTTCATCGATTCGTGAGAAATAATCCCCTCACAAGATTCGTCTCTCGGCAAATCTCCTCTCGCTTCCTGCCAAGGCATTTCACTGCAAATCATTCGTTCCAAAGTTGCATCATCATACTCAAAATAAGCATCAGCAACTTCCTCGATAAATTCCCCGATTTTTTGGGGAAGTTTCGGTTGTTCGATTTTCTCTGTAATTGGTTCCCCACTAAATTGTCGTTGATACTTTTCTAATAAATCAGGAATAACCGGCCCGTGAATCCCTGCTTGAAAATCTGCATCAAATAGTGGCTTGCCGTAAACTCCTAAATACCAAGCTTGAGCGTAATACATAAGTTTTTGTAGCTTGTAGGCGTTGATTGCTACATTAGTTTGGGCGGCTAACCAAATAAAAGCATTGGCAATATCTTGCTCACTCACTTTTACTGAATTACCTGGAACCGCAACAACTTTGAGTTGACCTTCGCCTATCTGTTCCAATAGTTCAGAAACTGACAAGTTAAATTCGGCGGCAATTTGCTCAACTCTTTGCCAAACTGGAGAACTCACAGTTATTTGATATTCATTTTTTGTTGAGATAGCTTGAGTCATAGGCCTCCTTAGAGCTGACTTAAATAATTCTAGCAAACAGTGCCGAATAATGACCTCATGCAGTCTTTTCTAAACCTTATAACTCAAGTGCAACTCACCCACAATCGGTAATTCAAATACATTACTCTCTCGCAACCGCTTTGAGAAAAACATAACTTCCAGATTTTCAATTTCCTCCGTGTCAGGATTGAGACGAGCCACAATTCCATATTCTAGTTCTTGCGATTCTTGCTCTGCATAAGGCGAACATTTATTGACGTACAAAATATCCCCAATAGCATCGTATTTAAAAGTTAGTTTTTCTGCCATATTATCTCTCCTTGGGTAACATTTTTTGTTAAGTAAGCTGTCACGATCCAATAGCGCTCTCTCGGAACTGTATCATTCACAACAGCTACTACAACATACCTACCCTTGCGACCCTTACCATACTGCTGTGAAAATAGAAAAGTATTGCCGAAACGTAAATCACATCGAACCTCATCTGGGTCAGCTAGAGTTTTAGCAATTCTTTCCTGATAAGATGGTAGCAAATCGGGATGTGTATCAACAATATGTAGTTCTCGCTCTTCAGTGAGTTCAACCTCGCTATCGAGATATGGACAGAAAAATTGTGTTGTCACATTCCTCCATTCTTGCCAGTCCTAGTTACCTAACTTTTAGATTACCATAATTACCTGATAAGTTTAGCGATCGCCCATCCCAACCCAACTTGTCAAAAAGCACGCGCGGCGCAGCTATCCCGTAGGGAATCGCCCCTGCTTGACCGATCGCCTCAACTCTGGTTAATATACAAGAGTAAGCTTTGGAGAGAGTGCTTGAAACTGCCCAATTATGAAAGAGCAGTCGTTCCTGAAAAGAAAATTACCGAATATCTGCTCTCACTCACCCACCGCGACGGGAAAAGCAAAGCAAAATTTTTTTTACGGTTTGGTTTTTCAGTTGATGCTTGGGAAATCATGGCAACTGCCTTGCTGCGTCATGCCGCAGACCATGAATTAGCTAAAATTGAAGAATCTCCTTTTGGCAGTCGGTACGTTATTGAAGGAGAAATGCTAGCAGCAGATGGCAGAAAACCCTTTGTGCGTTCTGTTTGGTTTATTGAAACCGGAGGCGACACTCCCAGGCTAGTAAGTGCCTATCCACCAGATTAAAAAATAAAATGATTCAAGAACTTGACAGCATTGTTTTAACAATTGATATCCCCGAAAAAAAATTAAGCCAAGGCGATATTGGCACAGTTGTTTTAGTACATCAAGGTGGGGTAGGATATGAAGTAGAATTTGTTACCTTGACGGGGAAAACATTAGCTATTATTTCACTCTTTAGCTCCCAAGTCCGTCTCATAGGTGATAGAGAAATTGCTCACGCCCGGATGCTAGCTTGAGCGTTATCTAAATGGAAGCAAAAACATTATGAACACTCACAGATTCACAGGCATCATTTACAAAGAAGAAGATAGATACATTGCCGAATGTCCAGAAATCGGCACAGTTGACCAAGGCGAAACCATAGAATAAGCGATCGCCAATCTTAAACAAGCTACAAAACTCTATCTCGAAGAATGTCCATTATTAGAGCCCCGACTTATTAAAGAAGCCGGAGCTCTAGCTACTATTACAAATTGCAACTCATATCCCCAGATAATTGACTGAAACGCGCATTTTCCCGATAGTCTACCGGACAGTCAATCACGCAAGGGACATCTTGAGCAAGGGCTTCTTTCAGAATCGGAATAAAATCCGTTGCAGATTCCACTCGATAGCCTTTTAAACCCATACTTTCGGCAAATTTCACAAAGTCGGGATTGCCAAATTTGACGAAATCGGAATGACCAAAATAATCTTGCTGCTTCCATTCAATTAACCCGTAACCGCCGTCATTAAATATCAGCGTCACAAAATTAGTACCGACTCGCAAAGCAGTTTCTAACTCTTGGCAATTCATCATAAAACCGCCGTCGCCGGTGGCTGCTATTACTTTGCGATCGGGATAAACGAGTTTTGCAGCTACCGCACCCGGAATCGCAATTCCCATCGCCGCAAAGCCGTTGGAAATCAAACAGGTATTCGGGCGATCGCAATGATAGTGCCGCGCGATCCACATTTTGTGAGCTCCCACATCAGATATAAGAATATCTTCCGGGCCCAGGATTTGCCGCAAATCGTAAATGAGTTTTTGTGGCTTGATCGGGAAACCGTCGTCGGCTGCATATTGTTCGTACCCAGCCCGAATATCCGCCCGCAATTGCTTAGCAAAAGGGTCTACTTTCTCCATGCGATCGGCACGCTGCAAAATTTCATTGAGAGAATCAGAAATATCCCCCACAACTTCTATAAGAGGAATATAACTGCTGTCAATTTCTGCTGGCAGAGCTCCAATATGAATAATCGGAATTTTTCCTTCAGGATTCCACTTCTTCGGGGAATATTCAATCAAATCGTAGCCAACAGCAATCACTAAATCCGTTTCTTCAAAAGCACAGCTAATGTAATCGCGTTTTTGCAAGCCCGTCGTCCAAAGCGCCAAAGGATGAGTGTAAGGAATTACGCCTTTGCCCATGAAAGTATTAGCTACGGGAATATTCAATCGAGTAGCAAATTGTGTCAAAGCATCGCTGGCGTTAGCGCGGATCGCGCCGTTTCCTACTAAAAGCAGAGGACTTTTTGCCTTGGAAATTGCCACTGCGGCTTTATTCAAGCTTTGGTAAGCGCCAAAAGTTTTTTCGCGGTTGTCTTTGGTGAGCGGCTGTCCTTCAGCAGGCATGGCTGCGATGTTTTCAGGTAAGTCAATGTGAACTGCTCCCGGCTTTTCACTTTGAGCTACTTTAAAGGCTTTGCGGACAATTTCTGCCGTCGTGCTGGGGCGAACAATTTGAGCATTCCACTTAGTAACTGGCGCAAACATGGCCACCAAATCTAAATATTGGTGCGATTCTATGTGCATTCTGTCTGTGCCGACTTGTCCGGTAATTGCTATTAAAGGAGCGCCGTCTAAGTTGGCGTCAGCAACTCCTGTCATTAAGTTAGTTGCGCCCGGGCCCAAGGTAGACAAGCAAACGCCGGCTTTGCCTGTGAGACGACCGTAAACGTCTGCCATGAAAGCGGCGCCTTGTTCGTGGCGAGTAGTAATAAATTTAATTGAAGAGTTTCTCAGGGCTTCTAGAACTTCTAAATTTTCTTCTCCAGGAAGTCCGAAGACGTATTCGACGCCTTCATTTTCTAAACATTTTACCAATAGTTGAGCTGTGTTCATTTCCGTTTTTCTCCTCGGTTAATGGGGGTTTTGGGTCTTTCTTTTTCAACCGATCGCCAAAATACTAGATGGGAATTTTTAACCGCAGGTAAACGCAGATAAACGCAGACTTATGTAGATTTGTGCGATCGGTTGATAGAGTGGGAGCTTATTTCACCCACACTGTTTTTATGTTAACAAATTCGTGCATTCCTTGGATGCTCAATTCGCGTCCGTAACCGGAGCGTTTGATGCCGCCAAAGGGCAATCTGGGGTCTGATTTTACTAAGCCGTTGATGAATACGGCGCCTGCTTCTAGTTCGGAAATAAACCGATCGCTCTCTTCTCTTACTGTAGTCCAAGCTGACGCACCCAAGCCAAAAGATGTGCTGTTTGCCAGTTCGATCGCCTCATCGATGCCTGCAACCCGGAATACTAAAGCTACAGGCCCGAAAAATTCTTCTTGACGCGCAGCAGCCTCCGGGGGAATCTCTGCCAGAATAGTTGGCAAGTAGAAATTGCCGCCATTCTCTGACAATGCGCGGCCGCCTGTCAGAAGTTTTGCTCCCGATTGGATGCAAGTTTGCACTTGCTTGTCCAAGTCTTTGAGGATTGCCGGAGTAGCTAAAGGGCCGATATCGGTTTCTGGCAACATCGGATCGCCTACTTTTAATTGCTCGATTTTTTCGACAAATCCTGTGATGAATTCGTCTGCGATATCTTCGGCTAAAATAAAGCGTTTGGCGGCGATGCAAGATTGACCGTTATTGAGCATCCGGGATGTCACAGCAGTTGATAAAGCTGCTGCTAAATCGGCACTGGGCATCACAATAAATGGGTCGCTTCCTCCTAATTCCAGTACAACTTTTTTCAAGTTTTTGCCCGCATTTGCTGCCAAACTTTCACCCGCTGGTTCGCTACCGGTGAGAGTTGCTGCTTTTATACGATCGTCCGCAACGATATCAGCTACTTTGTCGGCGCCCACTAACAAAGTTTGAAAAACGCCTTCGGGAAAGCCCGCTTCCGTGAAAATTTCCTCTATTTTCAAAGCGCACTGCGGCACGTTGGAAGCGTGTTTGAGCAAGCCGACATTGCCCGCCATCAGCGCCGGCGCCGCAAACCGAAAAACTTGCCAAAATGGGAAATTCCACGGCATGACGGCTAAAATAGCCCCTAGCGGTTGGTAGCGGACAAAGCTGCTGCTAGCGTCAGTGGTTGCCGGTACGTCTGCCATAAATTGAGCGGCATTTTTGGCGTAATAGCGACAAACTAAGGCGCATTTTTCCACTTCGCCGATCGCAGATTTGAGCGTTTTGCCCATTTCCAGGGTCATCATTTCAGCGTAAATTTCGCGATCGCGCTCCAAGATGTCTGCAGCTTTCTGCATCCACAGAGCTCTCTGCTCAAACGGCAGGTGGCGGTATTTGTTAAAAGCTTGCTGTGCTAATTCCAGCTTAGCTTCGATTGCCTCATCCGCGATCGGCTCGAAAGTTTTCAGCGTTTCTCCCGTTGCCGGGTTGATAGTAGCAATAGCCATTGTTTCATCTCCTGTGTGAAAAACACAAAACTCCCTGCTAGTTTTCCGCCTAGGCAGGGAGTTGTATCAATGTATTACAAAATAGGAATTTACCAGCCACGTTTTCTTTCAGGTCTTGCCAATTTGCAAGTGCCGCGATTTGTTTAAATTTCTCTACTTTTAATTATAGTTCAGAGTCTCGATCGCAAATCTTAAGAAAATTTGTCTTTCTGAAATCATGCACAAATCTCGCTTAACAGGCTGGACGGCCTGTTCCATAAAAGTTAAATGTTCTTGTGGGGCGTCCCGCCCGCCTCTGACAGCTTGATTCACAATTAATGGTGCAAGATGGATGAAATATCTTGTCGGCTGTCCCGCCCGCCTTGCATTCTCAAGAACAGTATAGCCGTAGGGTGCGTCGCCCTCAAAAATCCTCAAAAAAAGCGAAAATCTCGCAGCGACGCACCTTACAAGAATTAGGCATAAGGTGCGTCGCCCTCAAAAATCCTCAAAAAGAGCGAAAATCTCGCAGCGACACACCCTACGATAATTAGCGATTCCCCTCCCTCAAACAGACTGTTCCTGGACGTAATCCTGCACGTAAGACTGATAGTAATACCTGCTGCCTTTATCGTTATTCGCCACCATTCCCAACAGCGGAATTCCCGCCATTTTTAAATCTTCAAAAGCCAACACCAGCGCCTCCCGCTGAGTTTGATGCAGCCCTACTACCAGCATCAATCCGTTAGTGTGAGCCGCCAACAAATTCGCATCCGCCAAACCTAAAAGCGGCGCAGTATCGTAAATAACTAAGTCAAAATGACTTGACAAAGCGGCCATTAAATGCTGCATTTTTCGGGAAGAAAGCACCTTTGTAGGATCGAGAGGAACCGGGCCGGAAGTTAACACAAACAAATTTTCATCGCGGGGCGATCGCAAAATCACCTTTTGCACATCCACATCATCAGCAATCACATTGTGCAGGCCTTGCCAATTCGGTAAACCCAGCATTTCGTGTACCTGCGGGCGCCGTAAATCCCCATCCACCAACAGCACTTGCTGCCCCATTGCAGCCGCCGCCCGCGCCAGATTTACTGCTACCGTAGACTTGCCATCACCTACTTGACAAGAAGTAATTACACAAGAATTGATCGGAGTTTCAACGTTTAGTAAGCGAATATTCGCATTGAGCGAGCGAAAAGCTTCTTGAAAAGCATCCGTCGGCATCGGCGAAATTGCCACATCCACCGGGCTTGTCTCAGCAGGAGGAAGTCTCAAAATTTTATCGCTAGCAGGAATTACCCCCAACAAAGGCAGGCGAATCGACTCTTTGACATCCTCTGGAGTTTGGAACACCGTTTTATTTTTAAACCGTTCCGCCAACTGCGCCGTCAGCATACCAAACAGCAAACCAGCCAATCCCCCCAAAGCCAAATTCAAAGGCATAATCGGAGCAACAGCCATCAACTCGCCATTTTTGTAGCGCGGAATTTCCGGCTTAGCAATAACTTCCCAAGCCACCTCTTTTTTACCCACAGCTTCAAGCTGCAAAGCTTGCTGTTTTGCCAGCAAACCATTCAGCGTATTGTTAGTTAAATCCAACTCGCGCTGCAAATCCGAATAGCGCCGCAAAATCACTGGTAATCCTTGAGAGTATTGATTCAACTGCTTAGCAGCTTGTTCCAAAACTTGATTCCGCACGCCCAGCACCTGAATTAAATTAGCAGTACCAATAAACTGCTCGATTAACTTAATCCGCACCGGATCTTGAAAAGCCAGCACTTGCGAATTTACCTTAGCCAAATCAGTTCCCAGAACCTGTTGGGCTTCTTTCTTCAACAAAGGAATCAGGTTCTTGCGCTGTTCTCGCAACAATTGCATTTGCGGAGTTTCGTCTGTAAACGTAGCCGAGTTAATCGCAATTTGCCCTTCTAATTGCTGCAATTGAGTCAGCATCGCTTGATAGCGGGGAGCTTGACTCAGAGCCGAGGCCATCAGCGCTTGCTTCTGGTTTAATCCGAGCTGATTTTGCAGATTGGAATAGAGCAATCTCTGCTGATTGAGCTGCGATTGCGCTTCCAATCTTTGCGTTTGAAGTTCACTGATTTGCTGCGCGAGTTGTTGGGTTTGAATTTGCGGGTCGATGAAATTGTACTGCTGCCGCAACTTTTGAATTTCTGTTTGCAGAGCTTGTTGGCGCTTTCGCTGGTTGGGAATTTGCGATTTCACAAAATCCAGAGTCTGACTAATTTGAGTTGTGGTATCTTGCACGCTGTAGTTGCGGTAGCCTAGCGCCACTTTTTCCAAAACAAACTGAATTTTTTTCGGGTCATAATCCCGATATCTAACTTCGATAATTTTGGTATTTTTGAATCGATTAATTGACAACCTACTTTCCTGAGAAAACGGCAAATTATCGGCTTTTTGGTTCAAGAGGTAGTTGTAATTTATTTCGGGATACTTAGCCTGCAACTGTTTAATAATCGGCGACATTACTTGCGGGCTTTGCAAAACTTGAATTTGGGATTCGTAGTCAAAACCGCCCTTTTCTTGGGTCGCGGGGGCCGCTGGTTGCAGTTTCAGCTCACCGGAGTAGATTTTTGCTAAAGTATTTTGCGTAACCGCTGGTTCTACTAATAATTGAAAGCGCCCTTCGTACTCGCTTTTTTGATTCAGTGTCCAGGCGAAAACTCCGGTAGTTACTGCCGCTGCTACCCCGATGACTAAAATGGAGCGACTGCGGCAAACTTCCCAAAAACTTAACTCTTCTGCCTCGGTTTTGTTTCTGCCTAAAAATTGATCTTCTTCATAAAGCCCCGAAGACATTTTTTGCAGATCGGCGGCTTTTCTATGATTAAACAGTGCTACTTGTGATTGTTTCCCTGGTTTCATTGGATTTCTACAACTTATTAGTTTAAACGTCTGTATTGGTAGCGGAGTTTCAGGAAATCGGTTGATTCCTAGATATTTCATTACCAAACCGCAATTTTTTATAGAAAGCGGGTTTCTGAGGTCTTAATGCCAGTCTATTCAACTCACCGAAAAATATCGAACAATCGAAATATTCCTAACAGGGGGCTGAGAGGAGCGAGAGTCCCGCCTACATTATCCGAGAACGTAGCGCGACCCGATCGCCTTACCATAATTACATCATTATTTTGCAGTTTGGGATTAGTTTCTTCATTGGCAGTTGCGGAAAAATCCACCTTAACATTTAGCTGCGAAACAGTGCCGTTAGGATTGAGGCGAATTAAATTCACCGAATCCATTTCTGCCCGCGCTTTATTAAAACCTCCCGCTGCTACCAGCGCTTGATTTAAAGTAGTGTTGGGCAGCACCGCAATCGCTCCCGGTTTCACGACTTCTCCTACAATGTTCACCCTAATCGTATCCGGTGAAAAATTAGAATTAGCAACTTGTTCGTCTTGGGTTGCATCGAGATTTTCGGCTTTGGGAACGATTACCGTATCTCCCTGTTGCAGCGCTAAATCTTGGGATACATCTCCCCCTTCCAAAAGTTGCCACAAATTCACATTAATAATTTGTTCGGTACCCGCCCGCGTCAGGCGGCGAACTTGTATTTGTCTGATATCAGCTACCGGCGTAATGCCGCCCGCCATTTTAATTGCCCTCGTTACAGTTTGCTGCAAAACATTTTCCCCGCCGTTGGTTTCGCTAGCAGCAAACAAACCAGAATTTTCACCCATTTCATTCTCTTGTACCCTACTTTGAGCCTCTTTTGCCAAAGTATAAGTACCGGGGCGAGTTACTTCGCCTACCACAGCAATATTAATTGGTTGAGTGCTTTGTCCGGTAATGTTAGCTACTGCTAAAGTCGGTGCTTCTTGGCGGTTGAGGCTAGTTACAGTGGGAATAAATATAGTATCGCCGTCGCGCAAAGTCATATCGGCCCGCAAATCGCCGTTTTGCAATAATTCCCACAAATCCACACTAATAATTTGTTCCGCTGCGTTGCGCTGGGGGCGGCGGATTTTGATTTGCCGCACGTCTGCTGACTGGGTAATTCCGCCGGCCATTCGCAGAGCCCGCGATATTGTGGGCATTTGAGTTCCCATTTGCTCTGCTGTGCCTCCGGGACCTGCTGCTGAGGATATTGTATAGGCTCCGGGGCGGTTAATTTCGCCCGCGATCGCAATTTGCAAAGGACGTGCCGCCAGCAGTTTCAGGGTAATCCAAGGACGTTTAAGGTATTTGCCGTATTTGTCTTTAACAACATTAGAAGCTTGTTCTAGGGTCATACCGTACACCGAAACGCTGCCAATTAACGGCAAATTCAGGGAACCGTCTGCCTGTACTTGGTGTTGACCGTTGGGGCCGCTGTATTCCGGGACGTTGAATATGTCCATTTGAATACGATCGCCCGCTCCCAAAGTGTAAACTTCCGATCGTACACTTGAAGGTTCACTTGCCGGCAATCCCGGCAATCCCGGCACTGCCGGTACTGGTACAGGAACAGGAGAACCCGCATCAGCAGGAGGAGGAGGAGGAGGAGGCATCAACTGGGCAGCCGCAGGAGATGAACCCACCGCCACCAGCACTGACACTGTTAAACTTTGAATCATTAAACTTTTGACAGCATTGCTTGCCCAATAACTTAGCTTGCAGCTTTTGCTGGAAACCTCTGCCTGGGCCCCTTTCCTTGCAGGAAATGGGAGAAATTCTTCACCCTCCCTATCTGCGAAGGGGACACAAGGGTGAGATTTTTTCTCAAGTTGCACGCCGTGCGAATAACTTTTCACCACCATCGCTTTTTGCCCCTATCCTCATCCAACCCCGCCAACATCAAATGTAACCCAACTGTTCTAACTTGGTCAGAACTTTTTTAACACTCTCTTCCACAGTTTCTCGCTCTGTGTAACAAATAATCTCAGGATTAAGCGGTTCTTCATAAGGATCGTCAATTCCCGTAAAACCCTTAATTTCTCCTGCTCTGGCCTTAGCGTATAGCCCCTTGACATCGCGATCTTCGCACACTTCTAACGGCGCTGTGATATATACTTCAACAAAATTGGGCTCCATTGCTCTAATTTCGTCGCGAATTGCTCTGTAGGGGCTAATAGCTGCGGTCATTACGGCTACTCCATTGCGGCTCAGCAGGTGAGCTACAAATCCAATCCGCCGAATATTAGTATCTCTGTCTTCTTGGCTAAATCCCAAACCTTTTGACAAGTTGGTGCGAACGACATCTCCATCTAATATTTCAACTTTGCAACCTCTTGCCTTCAATTCGGGTTCGAGGGCTTTGGTGATAGTTGTCTTGCCGGAACCGCTCAGCCCGGTGAACCAGAGGATAAAACCTTTTTCCATTTTCAGCCGTTAATTAGTAACTGGGAAATTATTAAGACGTAAAACTTTATAGATGCTGTTCCCTTTTTTCTATTATCGTTACTCGCGGTGTCATATTGGCAATATTTACGCGCCAAAAATGAGAAATCAAAATTTGCCATCGCTCCTGCGGTCATTTAGTAACAAAATTGTGCACTCGCTGCATAATTCCCGATTGATTATTTGTCAAGTCTTTAGACAGTAAAATTCAATTCGCGATCGCCCACGCCGAACATCTATCTGCAGGGTACGCACGGAACACCTTAGCTTACATTATGCCAAAATGACAAACGCCGAACATCTATCTACAGGGTTAACGGCACGGCTCACCTGACTGAGCCTTTCGCCATCAACCTAAAATCTCAAATGGTATTGCCTATGTCTTCCGTTTTGAAAGCAGATGTTTTGGTAGTCGGTGGCGGCACCGGCGGCACCGCTGCTGCTGTGCAAGCAGCCCGCCGAGGTGCCAAAACTATTTTAGTAAGCGAATTCCCCTGGCTGGGAGGAATGCTGACTTCGGCTGGCGTTTCGGCCCCCGATGGCAATGAATTAGCAGCTTTTCAAACTGGTTTGTGGGGCGCGTTTTTGCGGGAACTCCAGCAGCGACAGCCGGGAGGTTTGGATTGGGGCTGGGTAAGTTTTTTTACTTACGATCCCCGCATCGGTGCTGAAATTTTCGCTGATTGGGTTAAATGTTTGCCGAACTTACAGTGGATTTGTGGACAAAAAGCTCACGATGTGCTATGGGGAGAATCTCGCATTTCTGGCGTTCGGTTTGCAGATTTTACGGTTTCGGCCAAAATCACTTTGGATGCAACGGAATTGGGAGATTTGCTGGCTTTAGCGGATGTTGGGCACCGCTGGGGTTGGGAATTCCAAGCCGAGTGGGGAGAACCCAGCGCGCCGGCTGCCTCTAATGCTCTCACAGAGCGTTATTCGGTGCAAGCTCCGACTTGGGTGGCAATTATGCAGGATTTTGGCTTAGGTGCGGTGGCGCCAGAAATTCCCGCGCCACCTGTAGACAATCTCGATCGATTTATCGGTGCTTGGGACGGTTACACTCCCGAACAATTTCTCAATTACGGCAGGCTGCCAGGGGGATTGTTGATGATTAATTGGCCGATTCGAGGTAATGATTATGGTGAAGGAGTCGATCGACTCATTAAATCAGAAACATCTCGACAAGAATTCCTGCAAGAAAGTCGGTGGCACAGTCAAAGTTTCGCCCGTTTCATTCAAACGCAACTCGGCCCCCGCTACGGCCTTGCACAGAATATTTTCCCGATTTCAACGATCGACAATCAACAAAATTCTTCCCTTCTTTCTTCCTTTGCCTTACATCCTTACTACCGAGAAAGTCGGCGCTTGCGAGGGATAAGTACAGTCACAGAACAAGATATTTTGCCGATTGTCGGTGGCAGAGTCGCGAAGTTGCCGATAAATTCTGAGGGCATTTGTGAAACAATTGCGATCGGCAACTACGCCAATGATCACCACTACACCAGTGGCGACATTCCCTTGCAGCCAAAATCGATCCGCTGGGGCGGCCGCTGGACGGGAACTCCGTTTACCATTCCTTACAGCGCGCTAATTCCTGCCAGTACAGACGGTTTGCTAGTCTGCGAAAAAAATATTTCCGTCTCTCACATCGCCAACGGTGCAACTCGCTTGCAACCGACGGTAATGAATATTGGACAGGCGGCGGGGATGGCGGCGGCTTTGTGCGCGGAATCTGGATGTCAGCCGCGGGAGTTGCCGGTGAGAGTTTTGCAAGAAGCTTTGCTGCAAGATTCCGAGGCGAGTGCGGCGGTTATTCCTTTATTTAATTTGACACGGGATCGATCGGACTGGCTCGACTGGCAACGCTATTATCTCGATCGACCCCAAGCATATCCCGCCAGCGGCGAATGTCAGGAGTCAGTAGAGAAACAAAGCAGTCAAACAGCAAATACCCACAGCCAATTTTCGGGCATTTTCCGTCGCCTCGGCGAACAAGACTGGACACTAACGCTGACAAGCCCTGCATCCTTAGCCGGTCAAACTTGGCAACTTGTGACTTTGGACTCGGAAACCGACAGATTTTTACACAATTGCGAAACCGAAAAGCCTCTGACTGTATGGGGTAGGCTGAATGCGGCAGGTGCTTGGCTGCTGGCGGGCTCAGTAGAATTGAAGAGGTAGGGTTTTTTGCAGAGATCCGAAAATTCACAGAAATTTATCCTGATCGATCGGGGAGAGTCCGTATCAGTTAATAGACAATGACACGGATACTAACCCCATGCAAACTTACACACCAATTGCTTTACAGAGTCTTTTGGGCGTTACTTTGAGCGCCACTGTCGTTCGAGCCTTTGAATCCCTCGTCGGACTGCTGGAAGTTGCCACCGCTTCATACATTTTATCCGCCCAAACCGAACAAAGGGGCGATCGTTCTCCTGAAAGAGGCAGCGGACGCCGAGAGTTCAGTGAACCTAATCTTTACACTCATCAACTACAAGCATTTTAATGACATTGGACGAAAGCGATTTCCGTTATTGAGTTAGTTTCTGCCGCCCGTGTCGAGCGCTCAATCTGATTTCCTGGGAGGCTAGTTTTTCAGGTTTCCAAGGCCACTGCATTTCTTGTTTACAGTCATTAGGCTCTTCTTTTATGTGAGTGATGATAGCATATAAACCTTAAACCGCCATCTATCGAGAGATTGAATTTCGTATTTGGCGGTTTTGTATATTATTGCAACTTTCGGGGTAGTGCAATTAGGATTTTTTTTTTATTACTGAACCCAGAGATTTTATTTATTCCATTTTACATCGACTTCTGACAGCTCTCATAGATCAGATGCTACGCATCTAAAGTGTCTGTTGCTTCGGGAGGGGTAGAGGGTGAGAAAGGGAGAGGGAAAGATAATTTTCCGCTTTTTATACAAGGATTTTAGGAGACAATTTAAATGCGAGATAGCTTAACTTAAGCCTGATTCCTTCTTCCTTTTTCCTTCTGATTCTTCCTTCTGATTCCTGATTCCTGATTCTATAGTTTGATAATTTCAGGGAAATTAATCCTGATCAGCCTGGGTAATGTCGTATCTCTAAATAGATACTGATACAAATACTACCCATGAAAACCTACACAGCAATTGCTTTACTGAGCCTGTTGGGCATTACCTTGAGTGCCAGCGCCGCTCAAGCTTTTGAATCTCCACTCCCCATTGTCGAAACTGCCACCGCCCAATATATGTTGTCAGTCCAAACTCAACAAAGCGGCAACCGCCCTGCTGAGAGGGGCAGACGCAGAAATTTTACTGAGCCTACAGTTTACACTCATCCGCTACAAGATTTCTAATGACACTGGACGCAAGTGATGACCACAACTGAGTTGCTTCGGGCCGTTCATTCGATCGCGCGATCGGATTTTCTAAAATTCTAGTGTTTCAGGTTAAGCGACAATTGCACTTTTTGTGGACAGTTCTGAGGAGATTCTTTTTTGTTTGAAAAATGTTAGCATATAAACGGGAAACCGCCATCTACCTAGAGATAGATTCTAGTCTGTGGCGGTTTTGTATTGAAAAGGCTTCAATTACACAGTAACTAACCACAGGCCTCTGATCATCTGGGTTTTTCAAACGATATCTCTCGCGCTCCACCCTTATTTTGGGGTTGTACAATTTGAGGAGGATTCTTGTGGGGTGTCCCGCCTGCTGTGAAAATACAGCGGACGGGCTACGAGATCCCATCCCACAAAACCATCAAAATCTTCCCGCAATTATGCAACAGCCTTATTTTAGTCGATCGAACCGGGTTTGGGCATCCATGACTATTCAAGAATTAGGGGATCGGAGTCGCCTGAAATTCTTGGCATCGCAACAGTTATTTACCTTCTCCCCCCCACAGGTAGGGTTTAATTTTCAACCGCTGCACTATAATTAACTTGCGATAACTAACTTATATATAGGTAAACTGTCAGCGCAGAGGGTGCAGCAATCTACTTAAATTGGCCACCAATAAGAACCACTTATGCGGTGTGGATAGCCTTTAAGCCCATGCCCCTGTTACCTCAGGGAAATTAACTAACCTGAATATTAGGGTAGCTGGCAAGCTTTCCGGCGACAGTCGGCTATGCTTGATTCGGCGCTCTCGCAATAATTTAATGGAGGATGACAAAATGCCTCCTAATTTGGCTATTTCGGGGATAGTGATGAAAAATGACTCTTTAGATCTGGTCAAAAGCCTCAGCCCTAGTGCAATGGATCAGATCATGCTATATCTGGCGTTTAGCGCCATGAGAACCAGTGGGCACAGGCACGGGGCGTTTCTAGACGCGGCCGCAACGGCGGCTAAGTGTGCCATTTATATGACTTATATGGAGCAGGACAACAACCTGCGGATGACCGGACATTTGCATCACATTGAGCCTAAACGGGTGAAGGTGATAGTTGAAGAAGTCCGGGAAGCTCTGACTCAGGGAAAATTGCTGAAAATGTTGGGTTCGCAAGAACCTAGATATTTGATTCAGTTTCCTTATGTCTGGCTGGAACAGTATGGTTGGATGCCGGGACGCCCTCGTATTCCGGGAAACAATTTGACTGTTGATGAAAAAAAATATCTCGAAGGCAAGATTCCTCCGAATCCGCCAGACGCTCAACTGATCAATTCTTTTCAGTTTATGGAGTTGATCGAGTTTCTGCACAGGCGATCGCAAGAAGATATGTCTCCAGAAAGGCGAATGCCTTTGAGCGAAGCTCTAGCAGAACACATTAAGCGGCGCTTGATCTATTCTGGGACAGTAACTCGCATTGATTCTCCTTGGGGAATGCCGTTTTATGCCCTCACCCGCGCTACTTACTCTCCCGCAGAGCAGGAAGAGCGGACATTTACTATGGTTGAGGATACGGCTAGATATTTCCGGCTGATGAAGGATTGGGCGGAAAAACAACCGAAGGTGATGCGAATTATGGAGACTTTGGATATTCCGCCGGAACGGCTCGACCAAGCTCTTGAGGAATTAGATGAAATTATTCGCAATTGGGCCGATCGCTATCACAAGCGGGGCGAACCGACGATGATTTTACAAATGGTTTTTGGGCCGCAAGACGACGCTTAGTTGGATTAACTATTAATCATTAGTCAGGAGTTGATTGCTTGAGACTAATGACTAATGATTAATAGCTAATAGCCCTGGACGGCGCAACCGGCTTTTTTTCCCAAAATACTGCGTTATATCATGTCCGATCGAGTGACGGCGATTAAAAGGGCGGGTTTTTGAGATTGTCAATTATTGGCAGATATTTTTCGTGAACCCGCCCCTACCGTATTAAGCTGTCACGCATTTAAATTGCATATTCAGGGCGGGCGAGACGCCCACCCCACAAGACGCTTGATTATTTTTTGACATTCAATTTAAATGCACAACAGCTTAGGGGTAATCGACCGGACATAATATTAATCGTTTGAATTATCGTAAAAAACCAGGTTGATTGGGTCGCGAATGCGTCCAGGATTAACTAAGTTAAAAAAGCTCTCCATGTCGCAGCTAAAATAATCGCTGCGATCGCTCCTATGAGTGTATTGAAAAAATTTACTACCTCGTTGGTCAGCCACTCAAACTTTGATTGCACCGTCGCCCCAATCACACTCTCGATGTTCGTGGCAATAAAAGCTGCAATAATACAAAAAACAATTCCTGTCAAGTCAATTAAACCGACGGCCCAACTCAAAAGCGCGATTAGAATTGAGCCGACAATACCCGCGATCGTTCCTTCCAAACTTACGGCCCCTTCCGTACCCCTAGGTACAGGCTGCAAGCTAGTAATCAAAAAAGTCCGCTTTCCGTAAGCTTTGCCGATTTCGCTGGCGCAGGTATCGGAAAGTTTGGTGCAAAAACTCGCCGCGTAACCCAGCAATAACAGAGAAATAGCATCTTGTGGCACAGGCATCTTGCCTGTCTCTCCTAAAACAGCCATCTTTGCTGTCTCTCCTAAAACAGACATTTTGCCTGTCTCTGCTAAAATAGATAATGCCAAAACTCCCAGAGCACAAAAAGTAGCGGTTAAAGCCGAACCCCAGACATTTTCGGGGCCTCTGGCGCCTGAACGCTTTTCGGCTATGCCTTCTGCTTCTTTTTGGGCTTTGCCGATGCGGGTAACTCCCGATCCGACAAGAAAGTAAAACATCACCACAGCATAGCCTTGCCATCCCAAACAGCCCCAGATGAGGATGCCCAATACCCAGCCGTGAAATTGGCCAGCGGGAGTGAGCAATTTTTTAGGAGCAATGGTGGCGATCGCGATTAAAACTGTATTTAGGGCGATCGCCACCAACCAAGGATTAGACCAAGATAAATAATTAAAGAACAATTCTGAATTCTGCATTTACTACCTCCATGAACCAAGTCTTATTTCATCTTGCCTTCCCCGTGACCGATATTGCCCAAACAAAAGCGTTCTATGTAGACGGGCTCGGCTGCGAACTAGGCCGCGAATCGCCTAATTCTGCGATTATGGGTTTGTGCGGTCATCAAATTGTCGCCCACGTCAGCCGCGAACCTTTGACGCCTCAGCGAGGCATCTATCCCCGGCATTTTGGGTTAATTTTTACTTCCGAAGCTGACTGGGAAGCGTTGCTAGAAAAAGCCCAGCACAACAAGTTAAATTTCTATCAAGAACCGAGACGGCGATTTGTCGGTTTGCCTACAGAGCACCGCACTTTCTTCTTAGAAGACCCTTTCCACAATATACTGGAGTTCAAGTATTACTGCGAAGCTGAAGCAATTTTTGGCCGCAGCGAATACGCTGAAGTTGGCGATGCTGTTTGATTTTTCGGAATGATTAAACCGCAGAGTACGCAGAGTACGCAGAGTTCGAGAAGAGAGAGCGATTATTCTGAGGCTAACGGATTTGATATTAGTTGTTTAATGGCGATCTGACATTTCTATACTGTAGGCTGAATCTGGCCCAAGAAAAGATTGCGGACAGTTCGATTGACAAAACTGAGGTAATCGTCGATTTCTTCGTAAAGATTCAGTTCTTGGTCTTCTTCGGGATTGAGTTGCAAATTTTGTTGTTTTTCCAACAGTTCTTCTATGCGATTTTTGACTGTTGTAGAGGCTCGGAAAATCGGTATTCCTTCCACTAATTCAATGCGAACTGCTCCTTCTATAGGCAGAGTGTCTCGCAGCTTTTCCAGTTTGGGCAGGACGATCATAATTGTTGATTTTATGGGTGTCAATTAAGATTATATCAATAAATTTTAAATCCGTTTAGCTAGACTCGAAAATACCGAAGACCGAACCCCTACTAAAAAAAAATCGGGGTTTTCAAAGCAGAGCGTTTTACTTTACAGCCAGCTATTTATGAATCTTTAAGGGTTCTGACAGTGCTTCAGCGACCGCTTTTAAACTGCTGGAATGCCTCGCCATCATGGCATGGGCGAAAACAGACAATTTTACTTCTTTTGCAGCAGATATTTGGGAACTAGAAGCGGGTACGATGATGAAATCCCAATCTGTCCAAATTGAAGTAAAATTGAGCTTTTCCAACAAGGCCGCATCTCGATTTAAATCTTCCAAAAAAGCACTGCCAGGACGCATTTGGATGCAGCCTTTTCCCCAGAGAGTGTAAGCCATCCAAGTACCGCTGTGAGGAGAAGATATGGCAATAAAGCGCTGCACTCGGTTAATGCCGCCTAACCTTTGCAGGTAGTAACGAGTTACTAAACCGCCCATGCTCAATCCTACTATATCTAGATGCTGTTCTGGCGCAAAGGTTTTGTCTATATAATCTGCTATTTGTTGGGCTAATTCGTCTATGCTGGCGTTGCCCCAATGGGGCGAGAGATTGAGGGTGTAGACTGACCATCCCAGTTGGGTCAGGTAGGCAGACATTTTGTGAAAAATTCCCGATTTTCTGAAGATTCCGTGAATTAGCAAGACTGGGTTTCGGCTAAAATTGCTATTCATTTTTAACTGGGAATTTTATTTTCAATAGGTGCTTTCAGTTCTTCAACTAATGCGTTAATACTTAGGGGCTCTGTCACCATTTGGCGGTGCAGCAAAACGTTGACTTTAACTTCTTTACCTACTGGCATTTGGGAGCTGTTCGCCGGTACAATCATTATGTCAAATGGCGTCCACATTGATGTAAAGTTTATGCGTTTGAGCATTGTCACATCTTGATTTAAATCGCGCAGCAAGCCACTATCGGGGCGCATATCCAGGTATCCTGGTAGGCGTAGGGAATAGGCGGTGAGGGTGCCGTGGTGGGGGGAAGAGAGAGTGATGAAACGCTGTACGCGGTTGATTCCTCCGAGTCGCTGGACGTAGTAGCGGCTGACGATGCCGCCCATGCTGTAGCCTACTATGTCTAAAGATTGTTCTGGCTCGAAGGTTTCAGAGATGTAGTCTGCCAGTTGCTTTGCCAGTAAGTCGAGGCCGAGGCTACCGTCGTTGGGGGTGAGGTTGAGGCTGTGGACTGACCATCCGAGTTCGGTGAGGCGGGCGCACATTTTGCTGAAAATCATCTTTGTGTCCCAGATGCCGTGTATCAGGATGACGGGATTGCGATCGAGCGAACTGTTCATTTGAAAAGAAAATTGCTTGCTGATTACAGCATAAATCACTCCCCTAGGGAGTTTTACCCCTACTAGGACAGCGAGCCAATCGGATCGAGGTACGATCGACCATTAGTGGGAATCCCTAACAAATTCTGAGATAGTTTGTAAATAAGTGCAAAGCAGTGCGAGTATTTATACCTAAAATTTGCTTTGATGAGCTAGCTTAGATATAGCCAAATGTAAATTTTGATGAATAAATGTAGACAAAGGTTGCCTTACCTCGTAATCTAACTTTGTTGACAAGCTTGTACAAATTTCTCTAAAAGAACAAAAGGAGTAAGTCTAATGTTTGGTTTTATCAAAAATTTCTTCGGCGGTATTTTCGGCTTTTTTGGCAGACTGTTGGGCTTGAAAAAGTCTGAATATTTCCTAGATTTGGGCGAATCGGGAGCGAAGGAACCAGCAAAAGTTGCGCCGGCGAAGGCTGAGCCTGCTGCGATCGCACCGACAAAAGTTGAGCCTGTTAAGTCTGAGAAGTCTGAGAAGTCCGAACCGGCTAAGAAGGCTAAGGTAGAGAAAAAGTCTAAGAAAGAAAACGAACCAGTCGCTAGCGCTCCTGCTAATAATTCGGAACCCGTGAAGGTACCGACTGCTGCAGCAACTAACGGCAAAGTGCCGAGTCAAGCTGAACCGAATCGGACTTTTGCTCCTAATAATTTAATGCCGACACCAAATGGAAGTCGTCGCACCCCCGGCCCTAGCATGAACAATTTCCGGGAAATGGCCCGTCAGGTGAAAATGAAGTAGGAATTTGGGAATTGATAATAGGGAATTGGGCATTGGATAACTCCCAATGCTGGCGTTAAAAATTAAAAAAATGGCATTACTCATTTTTAATTTTAACTCTTTGTTCTATTCCCTATTTTTTTCATTTCTGAGGAAGGCTAATCCGCTGTATAGCTGAAAAGCTGAGTCCCAAGGAGTTTCTGATTTGCGATCGACTTCTATATGAGATTCGATCTTTCTCAACATCTGCGTGTAATCGAGCACGGTCTCGGCAAAGGGCGTAAATTCTGACCAAACTGTAACGTCAAGCTGGCGATCGAATATTTCCAGTAAGTTATTCCAGTTAATTCTGGTTGTACTTTGAGGAATTTGTTGAGAGTTTGTGACTCTGGATGTTTTGTTTTTGGAGTTCGGTGAAGTGGGGATATCTGCAGAAGCTTTGGTGAAGTTAACTCCTTGTTGAAATTCGTAACTTTGGTCGCAAATTCGCAGAATGCAGTTTCTGCTGGGAATGTGTAAGTCACAGATTTGAGCGTAATCTTGCCGGATTTCTCTGTGGCGAAATTGATCCTTTCTTCGGTTGGGCGAGTAGTCCATGACTTCGATGAACATCGGCAACAAGCCTTCTACTCTTTGGGTAACTTCTGACCAGCTAAATTCGATCGCACCGAGTCGTGAGAGTTTATCTTTGCAAACAACGGCTGGGGAAGAGAGAGACTGGAAGTGCTGCACTCGGAAGATTTGGATTTTTTGAATATCGCTGAGGGTTGCCCAAAATACGGGAATGCCGGCGTTGAGGAGTTCTTGACCATAAATTCGCAGTTCGGCAATGGGGCCTGTTTTGTAGAGTCTCCAGCCGCGGCTTTGGATTTGCATCCGGGTTGTGTAGGCGTCGATTTTAAAGATTCTGCTGATATTTTGAATGGCGGCGGGTTTGTTTTCGGGACTCACGGGTTCGAGGATGAGGAGTCCGGGTTCGAGGTTGCTGGGGTCGTTTTTGGCGGTTTCTATGGCTTGTTGGCGGAGGTTTTGTTGTGCGGTTTCAATCCGTTGAATAGCTTGGCGGGTCTGGGAGACGATTTTGGGGTTGGTGATGTCGCGGAGTATTTGTTTGTAGGTTGTTTGGGCTTTTTCGAGATTGTTGGTGAGTTCGTAGTAGCGGGCAATATAGTATTGTACCCACGGATTTTCGGGGGATTCTTTTTGTAGTTGTTTGATGAGTTGGGCAGCTTGTTTGTATTCTTTACCCTCTAGGGCGACGGCTATTTGGTTGATGTCTGTCATGGCGATTGGGGGAATGGCGTTGTTTCTATCTTGGCTGATGTTTGGTTGGTTTCGCCACTGGTTAACAATTTTGGCTTTTATGTTAATTTATAGATATGATATCTGGAAAGAAACAATGGTGGAACAAAAGGTAACTTACACGCTTGAAATCAACGGTAAGTTTATTATTATTGAAAATGTTCCTGCTAGAGTGTGTGTGGAAACGGGAGATCATTTTTTTTCACCTGAAACTGTGGAAGAGTTGCAAAAGATGATTTTGGAAGAGAGAAAGCCTATTAGGGTGATTGAAACACCTGTTTTTGAGTTTGCTTAGCACTTGGTTTAAATTGAGTTAAAGCTGATTGGAATTAACGCTTAATGTGTAAGTGCCTTTGCTTGTGCGATCGCCTCCTTTAACAACTATTTTATAAGTGCCGTTACTAGGCAATTTAACGGTGAGTTGAGACTCTCGGAGATTCTGGGAGTTGCCTGTTTTTTCGGCAATATTTTTGCCGCTGGTGTCCAACAGTGCTATGTTGTGGTCGAATGCTCTGCTTTTGAGGTCGATCGTAATAGGTTGACCAGCCCGTCCTTGGAAGGCGTGTTCGCGGGATTCGCCTTCTTTTAAGGTTTCTCGGCGCTCTAGGAGGGAGAGAGAGAGGTGACTTTTGGGCGATCGACATTGCTCAAATCTAAGCGGTAATTTGTGGTTGTTGCACCAGGGCCATTTCCGTTTCTGACTGCGATGATAAAGGCTGTTTTGTTGTTGGGGTCTCGGACTATTTTGTCAATAAATTGGGATTGTATTTGTTTTGCTGTTAGAGGTTTAGGTTGGTTGAAGTTGGGTTTTGAGGTACAGAAAAGCACGCTTCCGTCTAGATAGCGGGCGGCGTATAACCAATAGTTTTGACCGTTAGTTGTAAATTCGTTTCTGCTAAAGATAGTGAATCTTTCAAGTTGCGCTAGTTGCTGGTTACGGTTACAATTTTTATCGATGTAGATTTCGTTAGCTGATGGCTGTCGTTGGGCGAAAACTGCTGGGACGATGGTGGTTACAATTGCTGAGATGAGGGCGAGGGTGAGGGGGAAGGGCGATCGGCTTTTCATAAATACTTGTTTCTCTTTATTGTTGTCAGGTATTGTACGCTGTACTTCCTATTCTATCTCTTTTTTTAATACTTTTCTAATTCCGCAGTGCGCTGTTTAGTCATGCGATCCAAACATTCATTGAGGAAACCTCGATAACCGGTACCGCCACGATTTTTATAAACTTCAAATTCACAGGTTTTATCTCTTAACTGAATCCACCCTAATTGTGCTTCGGAAAGTAGCGCTCGCTCTTCGCCACTCAATTGGGAAATCAGTTGTTTGTAAACCTCGTTCAGTCGTTTATCGGAGGCTTCGTAATTCAACCGAATACAAGCTCTGACTTGTGCATCCCCTTGGGGGCGATCGCAATTAATCTGTTGAGCAATGGGAAAGCTCGGAGATTGTGCAGAAACTGATGTTGTACCGAAAATTGCCAAAAGCGCGTGAAGCGAAGCTATCCCGTAGGGAATCGGCCAAAAGAGCGATCGACCTTTCCTCAACTCTATTTTCATGACTCGTCAACCCATTTATCTGATAATTCCTCTTAACACGAGACAGAGTTGATTTGATTAATTTAAGTATTTTTTTATATTTACTGAATAAAAACGCCTTTTTTTATCAGATTCCAAAAGTGTGCTTGAGTGCTGCATCTACTGCCACCATATCCGACACAATACCAATTTTGCGATCGATTTCAACTTATAGAAGCGTCACAAGATTGTCTGTCATAATTACCGAGTCAGCTAGCAATCCCGTTTGCTGCCCTTCCGGTGTTCCTAGGGAAACAAAAACCCGGCTTGGGTGTCCTGAACGGGCTAAGTTGCTAGTAATCATTGCCGTAATTGTTTGCCCTAAACCAGTCCCCAGATTATTAGCTTGAACTATCAAAGCTGGACGGCGTTTCGCAGTACGCAAATCCGAGCTGGGGAACAAAACCAAAACCACATCACCGCGACTATAAGGCATCGTAAGCATCCATCTCCGGTAGTTCCCAATCAGGAGCAAATCTACTCAACCGAACCCGTAAATCTGCTGCTTGTTCCTGGTTGATACCGCGAGATTGCAAGTTCACTAACCCTACTTTTGGCATAAAAGTAACAATAACTTGCGCTTCTTCTATGTCGGCAGGCATTTCCAATAACTCAATTTTGCCATTTCGGTATATCCCCTCTACTGACTGTAACATATTACTTCTCTGATAATTATCTATTTACATTTTAGCTGCGATCGCCAAACCCATCAAGTCTCCGATCAGCTTGGTGGATATTAGCACTTCTCAAAGGCCGCGCCAACTAAAGATAAAGCCACAATCGGAGCTGTCACCGCTCTTAAAATTCTACTCCCCAAAGAAACAGCTTCAAAACCCCATCCGATCGCCCTTTTCACCTCACCCTCAGTCCATCCACCCTCCGGGCCAATAGCTATGACAATCGATAATTCTCCCCCAGGGGGCGGGCACGGGGGCACCGCCCCTACAAAGGGGGGAGCGAAACTACCAATCAAACAATCCCACAAATGCCGATTGTCCCCGCGAGCCACACAAATAAATCGATATTTTTGACCGCAATCTTTCACAGCCACATCAAACGAAACCGGCTCTAAAATCGTCGGCACAAATTGACGTTCCGACTGTTCCGCCGCCTCCGCAGCAATTCTCCTCCACCGATCGACTTTCTGAGCACTTGGTTTGAGCAAAGTTCGATCGCTCGTTACCGGCACAATACTTGCCACACCCAACTCCGTCGCCTGCCTCACAACCTCGTCAAACCCGTTTCCCTTGGGCAATGCCGCCATCAAAGTCACTTCAACTGGTAGCTCCCTGTTCACAGCAATCTCCTCTGTTATCGAGGCAAATAACCCGGTTTCCTGGGCTTCTAGGACTGCTAACCACCAATGTCCTCGGCCGTCCATTGCAATAAATCGATCGCCCGCTTGCAAACGTAGCACTCGATTTAAATAATGCTGCTGTTCTCTAGTTAAGTCGATTTTGCGATCGCAAATTTGAGCGACAGTAATTGCTAATCTTTGTAATTGAGGCATTGAATTTGGGATTGTTCGTTTTCTATTAGAGATTTTTTTATTTAACCGCAGAGAACGCAGAGAACGCAGAGGAAGAGAGAATGAGAGGAGATAGGCAGGGGGGTTTCAACTCTTCAAAAAACAATAAAGGCAAAGCATCTACAACCGGAATTCTTTTACAAATTCACGTTTTTTCTGCAAATGCTCTGCCTTTATATTACTTTTGCCAGAAGTCTATTGAATAGAATCGAAAATCGGCTTATCCTTCCTCCTTAATCTTCTTTAAATAAGTGGAAATCGCTTCTGTAGCTAGCTGTGTAATCGGCTTGCCCTGACGGGCTGCTTCTTCTTTGAGCTCGTTGTAGATTTCATCGCGGACGCTAATCCGGCGGCGGACTTTGCCACCGCCAGCAGTGGCAGTCTCGTTTTCATCTTCGTTACTAGACGTAACTTTTAAATCATTAATCTCAGTTGTCATCGAGTCAGCAGATTGGTAGTTGGTTACAAATTGACGGATAGATTCTAACCCGACGCGATCGCAAAAATTGCCAAAACTCTCGCTCAGTTGCCGTTTTTGCTTGAAATAAACAAAAATCGGCTCCAGAAAAGCTTCAAAATCCTTGACGTGCAGCTTTTCCTCAATGGGTTTTGCCAGCCGCGTTTGATCGGGAGAACCGCCCAGCCAAATCTGGTAGGATTCCGGGGAACTCCCGACAAACCCCAATTCTGCCATATAAGGGCGGGCGCATCCATTTGGGCAACCAGTCATCCGCACCACCAAATGCTCGTCTGCCAAGCCCACTTTGGTTAAAAGTGCCCGAATCCGCTCTAAAATGCTCGGCATCACGCGCTCCGATTCGGTAATCGCCAGCCCGCAAGTCGGCATTGCTGGACAGGCCATCCCATAGCGCACTAAGGGGTCGATCGCAGTTTCCCGCTGAATGCCACATCGATCGAGTATTCCCTGAATTTCCTGTTTGATATCCGGCGAAATATCGTAAATCAGCACGTTTTGGTGCGGCGTCGCCAGTACCGGCAAGTTGTACTTCTGCACAATTTCCCGCAAAGCTGTTTTTAGCTGAAATGAACCTTCATCCTTGATCCGGCCATTGTCCACGGAAATGCCGACAAACAGTTTACCGTCTCCCTGGTCGTTCCAGCCCAAGAAATCAAAATACTTCCACTCAGGCAGGGGTTTAAACGCTTCTAGCGGCTTGCCAAAATATTCGGCTACTTTTTCGCGGAACCACTGTACACCTTTGTCGTTAATCAGGTACTTCAGCCGCGCGTGCCGTCTGTCTGTGCGATCGCCGTAATCTCTTTGGGTTGCTACAATTGCCTTGACCAAATCGTAAACATCATCCTTGGCTACATAGCAAATCTCATCAGCAACCCGCGCAAAAGTCTCTTCTTTGTTGTGAGTGCGGCCCAAACCGCCGCCAGCAAACACGTCAAAACCTTGCAATTCGCCAGCTTTATTGGTAATTACCACCAAGCTCAAATCCTGAGAGTACAAGTCAATTGAATTGTCTCCCGGCACGGTGACGGAACACTTGAACTTGCGCGGCATATAATGGCTGCCGTAAATCGGTTCTTCTTTGTCGTCAAATGTTGTGCCGTTGCGGTTGGACTGTCTGGCAGCTTTCACTGCGGGGTCTTCTTCCGCCGAAACAGCCTTTTCCCCATCCAACCAAATTTCATAATAAGCACCGGTTTGCGGTGTCAGTAAATCGGCGACATTGTTGGCGTATTGCAGCGCATACTGGTATTCTGGGCGATTTTTGTATGGTGCCGGAGGTGCCATGATGTTGCGGTTCAAGTCGCCGCAAGCTCCCAAGGTTGACCCCATATTTTTAATAATTGAGGAAAACACTGCTTTAAGATTTTTTTTCAACACGCCGTGCAGTTGGAAACCTTGGCGCGTTGTGACGCGGATCGTGTGGTTGCCGTATTCTTCAGATAGCTTGTCTAAGGCTAAGTATAATTGCGGCGGAGTGAACCCGCCGGGATTGCGGGTGCGGAGCATGAACTGATAGTCTTTTTCTTGTCCTTTAACTCGATTGTCGCGGTTGTCTTGCTGGTACGAGCCGTGAAATTTGAGAATCTGAATCCCTTCTTCGGTGAAGTGGGTTGTTTCTTGTAACAGTTCAGTCGCAACGGGTTCTCGTAAATAGTTGCTCCGTTCTTTGAGACCTTCTGATTTAGAGGGCTTGCGCGCAACTGGGGTTGAAGTGGAAGATGTGATCATGGGAATGTATAGTGCCAGTTATAATTAGATACAGCCGATCGAATATTTCTTGACAATTTGACACTTGACAAATTTGCACTTGACAAATCTCCTCAGAAATGCTGTGTCGGATCTGTTGACAACTCGGTTAACAACTAAGTTAACAAGTAAGTTAATAACGGTAATCCGCTAGGAATTCTGATGGTGCTTAATTGTAACACGATCGAGCCGGGCCTGAAAAATTGTAATTAAGAGCTAGTCCCTAGGTAGCGAATAAATAGACAAAATAGTACACTTGTAGACAAATATGCGGTGTACCATTTTGTTTAAGCTCGCGCGTTTTCGCAAAAAAGCTGGGATTGTCAGTAAAAACAC
>NZ_JAUBTT010000184.1:0-7260 GCF_036705125.1 Microcoleus sp. B7-D4 | reverse complement strand
GGGTTAATCCACAGCACTTTAAAAACTGGTTTACAAGCTGCTGCTACTGTACTTCATAAACCTGGAATCCGCTGTATGTGCCTTTCGGTTAGCTGCATTCAGTGCCTCCATCTCTCAATTCAGCAATTATTTTTTCCGTCTTTCTGCTAGCACGGCGCTGTCCATAAAGTCGTGCAGCAAAGCTTGTAATTATCGCTACCAAGTCTTGCATTAACTCATCTTTTCCGTTCTCTGCAAGATTAACTATTTCTAGTTTAACTCCTGACCGAAGAAGCAATACGCCTAAATAATTCGTACCAAATCGAGCCAATCGGTCTTTATGTTCCACTAGCAGAATGTCGTAACCATCTTGTTGTAGTAGTGTTTCCAACTGCTTTCTGTGGTCATTCAATCCGCTGCCTATTTCTTTTACGTTTCTAACGATTTGATAGCCATTAGCAATGGCGTATTTAGCCAACCGCTCCGATTGGCGGTTAAGGTTTTCTTTGTTTTCGGAGGAAGAGACTCTACTGTACAGGGCGACTCGATTCTTCTTGACTTCGGTGGATGACGCTTGTGGCACGTAGTCAACGATGATTAGACCGCTTTCTGTTTGTCGTGCCGGATGTGGTAGTTTATTCGCTTTCCACCACCGCCACGCAGTTGTGTAACTTATGCCTATTGCTTTGGCGTAGTCAGGTAGTTTCATTTTGACCTCCTGACTACATCTTACCATCATTGCTTACTAATGCTTATAAGCTTAATGAAGTTTTACAATACTTTGCCATAAAAAAGAGCGGATTTTTTAGGCTGACTGATGAAGAGTTTGAGAAGCTAGAATCTTACTGCGAATCACCAGGGATATCGAAATCAGATGCTCTAAGGGAGCTCATTAGAAGCCTTAATATCAAGAAAAAGCCCTCAAGCGAAGGACGAGGCTTTAGACCCAAATTTTCGGCAAAAATAATGGAATCCTTATAAAATAAGGATTCCATCTATCGGAGCGGCGGGATTTGAACCCACGACCCCTACTACCCCAAAGTAGTGCGCTACCAAGCTGCGCTACGCCCCGACAGCTTTAACAGCTTAGCATAGAATTCCCAAAAAAGTCAAAAAACTTTTAAAACTTTTGCGGCCTGCACCAAACTCGGAACCGCAGCCTCCGGCCAAAAACCCTCGCACCTCCTGCCAGCATTCAGGATCAACTGCACGCTGTAAGCTTCGGGATAGCCTTCCACCTGCACCCACAGCAAGTCGCTTTCGGCTTCAATGGCTATTTTTTCCTCGTCCATTAACTCAGAGGCCATTTGACTCATGGTGTCGGCCAATTGCCCCAACAATAGGCAAAAATCGTTTAACTCAGCCTCCGTGAGTTCGATCGCCCAACCGTCGCCAGCCACCAAACCCTTAAACTCCTCCGCCTCCGGGTTCCATCCCAAACGCCACCCAACACCCGTTTTAATTACACGTTCCACCATTGAGGGATTTTAGATTTTAGATTTTGGATTTTAGATTAGGAATGAGAATTAAATAACTTCCACAAGTTTGTGGGATGGGCGTCCCGCCCGTCCTTTTTGGACGGGCGAGACGCCCATCCCACAATAACAATTAAAATTGTAAGTTATTTAATTCGCGATCCTTCGTAGAACTTACCCATAAATACGAAACGGAAGAAACCGGGTTTTTTAGCTGTGTTAAAGGGTCAACAGCAATATTTCCGTAAAAAACCCGGTTTCTGTATCCATGAGTATTAAGGTGCCAGCAACTTCGCATCTCCCGGCTGGGGCTGCGGTATCTCCGGCGAATTCGATCGCCCTTGTGGTTTTTCCCCCGCCGTCGGTGTGCGCCCACCCCCGGCAGTCTCCGTAAAAACATCAACCAAAGCTTGAACCAAAGCATCCCGCTGTGCTCTATTTAAACTTTGAATAGCAGCGCGATCCTGTTCCATTGGATTCGATCGCAAAACGTCCTTTCCCGGATAAACGCTTTCCACCAAATAATCGGGAGTCGCCCCCAAATAGTCAGCTAAACTCAACTTCCAATCAAAGCGGTAATTGGGCGGCCGTCCTTTGACAAATACGTGATATCGAATCAACCGCCCGACTAAAGTATTAGTAGGATCGACTTTTCCAGTTTCCTTAGAAATGTAGTTATTTTCGATCGGCAAATCCGGCAATTTTTCGTACACCAATTTCCACGCATCTTGCACCCTCACTTGTGGCGGCGCAGATTGTTGAGCCACCCGCTGCACTGAGGCCGACTCAGAACTCCGCAGCAGCGAAGGTTTCAAAGCCGACATACTCAGTTCCCCGGATTCCAATACCCAACTCAAAAGCGTGAAAATCGCTACACTCAAAGTAACCAACAGAAAACTTAAGCCCTGCTTTAATCTATTCACGGTTTTGACAAGAATTTCAAAAATAGAATAATTTCATAAACTTACCCCAAGCAGATGTCCTAGTTTCTAATTTTAGGACTTAGGAAAAGAAACCCGGTTTAGGAAAATCAGAAGTTTGTCAACGAGACAGCTAAGAAGAAACCGGGTTTCTCGCCCAGGCCCGCCAGTCTAGTTTGAGAAAGTTTTGAGTGTGGAGTGTGAAAAAATTGCTCGCAATTCACCACTCAAAACCCAAAACTCCCAAAGTCTAGATGTCTCCGATAATTTCCGGCTGAGTCAGTTCGTCCGACATCTCAAATATCGCCCGCATTACAGGTTTCATTTGATGGTCATCCATATTGTCAAAATCTTCATAGCGACGGCGTTTTGCGCGGTTCGCCACCTGCACCGTAATCCGATAGCGGTTGGATGCACCGTTAATCAACTCTTCCGCCCGACGAGTTAGCTGAGTTGAATCGAAGGTTGGACGCTTAACCATGAGACTCCCTACTTTATGTAATGTTACATTCTAGTCTAGTATGTCAAGATTCATAATTTATTAACTGAGTATCATTGCTTATGCAGGTAGCAACAGCCTATTCCTTTGGTCACTTGCATCGGGGAAATTCTCATCCCCTCAAATTGGTTGCTTTCGGTGACAGCTTAATCTACGGTTTCGGCGACGGTGTAGGCGGTGGCTGGGTAGAAAGATTGCGGCGCCAGTGGATGTTACCGGAGAGTGCAGGACACGTTTTATACAATTTGGGCGTTCGGGGCGATCGGGCTTATCAAGTCTCCCAGCGGCTCGAAAACGAGTTTCGCCACCGGGGCGAACTCAGAAACCGCGTCCCGGATGCGATTATTCTTTCCGTAGGTCTCAACGATTCGGCGAGAGTGCAGTCGCCTACCGGGCGCAGCTACACTGATTTTGAACATTTTAAAACTGTTTTGGATCATTTGTTAAACCTGTCCCAACAACTTTGTCCGGTGATATTTGTCGGGATGGTGCCAGTGGATGAAAGTAAAATGCCTTTTCAAGATTGTTTGTATTACAATCATGCTGACCAATATCGGTATAAAGAGGCAACGAAATTAGCTTGTGAGTTGCGGGGAATTCCCTATTTAGATATTTTTGATAAATGGGTAAATCGGGGCAGTGATTGGTGGCGATCTCGCCTGATTGCAGATGGGCTGCATCCCAATGCAGCGGGCTATCAATCTTTATTTGAAGATGTGACAAGCTGGGAGCCACTCGCCAGCATTAGTCATTAGTCAGTTGTCAGTTGTTAGTTGTCAGCTAGGCTGTTGCGCCTGTTATGCAGCTTGTCTAAAAAACTGTGTAATTGATATTACTCTTTTTTTACAAGCAGCTATGTGCGTATACACTCTACTTTGAATGAAAACTTCAGCTTAGGGATTCCGCTTGCCTGTAAAAGACGTGCGATCGTGTCTACACTTTCATCGTATGACATATTATCTTTAGAACCAAATGGAATATCTGCTTTCCATTTCCCATTTAAGGTGACAGTGAGTATAGCAGGTGCTATAAATCTTCTAGGCGATACATACGCCTTGCTTACATATCCTTCTTCTTTGTTCAGCTTTACTTTAGCAAAAGCGGACAAGTAGGTTTCTAGCAGCAACCAAAACACTCTATCTACTGTCGCCTGCAAATAAACTTCGTTGTAACGTTCGCGCAAAGAGATTTGACTCGTCATCCCTTTTGCACCATATATTGTATTGTTCATCCGAATAACTTCAGAATTAACAATTCTGTCTCCTATAGGCTCTTCGAGCTTACCAAAGAATGGCTTAATAAAAATATTCATTCTTTTATCTGTACTGCTGTCTATGTAATTATCATCCTTTGGTAATTGCTCTAGATACCTATTTACCTCATAACGATTTAAGTCAATACCGCGTTCCGTTAACAAGGTGGCCAGATATTGTTTTTTATTGGCAAGATTAGCTAACCTTACCAGCATACCTGTATTACTATCCCGGACAGTTGTTGTGTTGGTTGGTAATACTTGCGCTTGACTGAAATCTATCTCTTCATTAAAAAGTAATTTAACGAAATCTTGTTTATAAGGATATATTCGTTCTATAGCCTTGCGGGAAAGTCTCTCATATAGGTCATCTTGGTTATCTTTAGCCAAAGATATCCCTCCAATCCCAAGCAAACACTTATTTTTTAGGAGGGCTAAAGAAGCTTCATCAACAGCCCTAACGTCTACATTTGCCACTTGAGTCAAATCGTACCCTTGAATGTATTGTAAGGCTTGTCGATCGATTCCATATACTTCTATAACGAACCCATTAACCAACAATCTTCTCACGGCTAATTCATAAATGGGTTTACCTTTATAAGTATAAGCAAATTCCCAATTATTATAATAATTACTGCGCTTTCTAAAAATCCTTCTCAGGAAACGCATTTCTGAGTTCCAGTTGTTGCCTAATTCACTTAGATTTATGCAAATGTGTATTACACTCAGAGGCAAAACAGCCTTTTTTACTCTCCAATTATTTTCCCAAGAGATAGAAGTTTCTATAAATTTAAGGTCTTCTTTTCTGGGGGATTCTACACCTAATACAAAACTGTACGGGGCTAGGCTAAATAACGTTTCCTGTAATAATCTCTCTGTGGGAGCTAATTGCTTAGCCTTGACTTGAGTTCGATTCAACTGCGGGCTGTACTGCTCAATCCGCTGCTGTTCAAGAATGTCAAGTAGCGATTCAGGCAACAATTCGTAGTAGATAGTAAACTGTTTTTTTCGTTGCTTTTGTAGTTGATCTAGTCTGTGGTGACTATCACCTGTCCACCGGGTACGAAGATTCTTTGCTTTTCCGATGTACCAAATTATAAATTTTTCATCTACAACGTAATATATTCCAGATTCTTGCGGCAGTAGTGTTCTGCTCTTTAAACTTATATGAGGTAATTGCAATATCTGTTCGTCTGCACTCATATTTTTGTTTTCTAGTTGATGCGATGTGTCTCTAGAGCTAATATTCTAATGTGGGCGAACTAATGTCAAGGGAACTCGCAGTTCTTCTCAAACCGCTTTGTCCGTAAATCCTGTTAATTGTAGAGACAAGGTAGTCTTTAGACAGCAGTAACAATCAAGTAGGGTGCCTCAGCTAGGATTATTTCCCCTACAAACTAAGAATCTCACAACTGACGCACTCCCGCAAAAAACGGTGCGTCCGATTCATACTTTTCGTGCACATTGAAAATCTCAAACGTGACGCACGCTACCACAAGAGTAAACATTGACCATCAAGTGAAACTTGATAAAATGCTCAGTAACCAGGTGGGTGTTGCAAGCTACCAACCACTTTGTCGATCGCTTCTGCGATCGCCAACAACTCGATTTCGCACCACCGCTTACCAACAATTTGCATCCCAATCGGTAAACCATTTTGAGTTTGTCCAATTGGAATTACCACGGCAGGATGTCCACTAAGATTAGAAGGCAGGGTGTAAGCCCCGTTTGCCACTGCATGAGGATAGGATCTGCCATTAACCTCAACGGCACTCCAAGCGGGACGATGAGTAAACGCAGCGGTTGCCGCAACGGGACAAAGCCATACATCCCACGGTTCTAATGCCTCATCTATATGGGCAGTGAAGGCATCGCGCTGTGTGAGTGCCTCGAAATATCCTTTCAAACTTGGATTCAATATCTCAGGTAGGAATCTGCTGAAATCTCCCAATTTTCGGAGTTCCTTGTCGCCTTGGGTTGCGGTGCGGAAGATTAACTCTAAACTACGACGCAGGTTATATCTATCCTGCGGTTGAGCGTAGATAGTGAGGTACATTGAGATCCGTCCGTAGAGATTCAATATTTTGGAAAGCTCAAAGTCTTTGGGAAGCCAGCGTTCGGTGTGGACACCTGCGTGAGAGAGTGTCTGCACGATCGACTCCATAGCTGCTCGAATTTCAGAAGCAACGGGAACTTCGGCCCATTCAGCAGTCCAAGCGATTTTGAGCTGCTGCACAGGCTTCCCAGAGGGTCGATCGAGCGGAATCGGCGGGACATCAGGGCGTCGCAGATCCGCGCCTGCAATTAACGAAAAACATAGCCGGATGTCTTCGAGCGATCGAGCAAAACAGCCTACTGTCATCATTTGCCGAATAGACAGTGGCATTCCCGGCACTTCAGGAATCTGCCCTGCTGTAGAAATACGGCGATCTGTCGGCTTTAAACCATATATGCCACAGAAATGAGCGGGTTGACGCACCGAACCCCCGAAATCGTTCCCCAAATCCAACGGTGAAAGTCCTGCTGCGACAGCCGCGGCACTCCCTCCAGAACTGCCACCCGGTGTGTAGTCAAGATGCCAAGGATTATTCACCCGTGGAAACAGAGAATTTGTGCTTTGATAATTGGCAGCCAGTTCCGCCATGTTGGTTTTTCCCATGATGACAGCACCTGCTGCCCGCAATCTCGCAACAGCAGTTGCATCCTGTTGAGGGACATAATCTTTGAGGGGAATATAGCCTGCTGTGGTGCGGAGTCCGGCTGTTTCAAAAATGTCTTTAATCGTGATGGGAACCCCATGTAAAGCACCCCAGTTTTCTCCTCTGGCTAGGGCTTCATCGGCAAGTCTTGCTCTAGTACGGGCATTGTCTTCATCCAGCGTACAAATGGCGTTTAATTGCGAGTTGTGCTTGGCGATTTGAGTAAGATAAGCGTCGAGAACTTCGACGGCAGAGACTTGGCGATCGCGAATCAGTCGCGCTAGCTGATGGGCAGAGGCAAACGTCAGGCTACTCATAGGCAACAAACAGGTATTTCTCGATCGAGTCAATTATATTCACTTTTAGTTAGGAATGAGAATTAAATAACTTCCACTCTTGAAAGTGGGATGGGCGTCCCGCCCGTCCTTTTTGGACG
>NZ_JAUBTT010000271.1:0-1204 GCF_036705125.1 Microcoleus sp. B7-D4 | reverse complement strand
TGTTCAATGCCACAACATAGTATACAGTTCTGCCAGGACATTGTATCCACTCTACCTGCGTTCCATTTGTGTTACGTATTGACCTGCGAAGTGGATGATGAGGGTTTGGTTTTGGATTTCAATTTGGATGGGTTCGTAGGCGAGTCCCTTGCCTACTTTATAGAATTTTCCTTCGAAGGAAAAGTGCCCTGTGTCCCGCACTCTTCGGACGATGAGTCCTGGGATTGTAGCAGGAGGTGGCATAGAAACCGGGCGCAATCTTTGGCTGGGTTTGTAATGTAGACCTGGAACATCTTGCCCCAGAGCGTCGTGGGGACGCACCCAATTGTAGCGAGTGCGAAAAGCCTCACAAGACTGTCGAAATGTATCCACATCGTTGCAGAGCAGCGCTTCGCCCATTTCTTCTTTGGCGGTGCGGTGGAATCTTTCGACTTTGCCTTGTGTTTGGGGATGCCCTGGTCTGCCGTGAGTGGTGCGGATTCCGAGCTTCCAGAGTTGGGCTTCAAATGTGGTTGGGCAGCGCCTTGTATGGGTTCCCCAGCAGTCGCCATTGTCCATAAGAACGCTCTCTGGAAGACCCGTTTCTTCGAACATTTGCCATAGCGCGGCCAAAACAGATTCTCTGGTTTTGTCCTTGATTGGAGCAAAATGCAGGCACATTCGACTGGCATCATCAATGACGGTGAGCAGGGCGAAGGGCAACTTTTTTGGTAAGCCTTTAAAGTCCATCTGGTAGAGCAAATTAGGCGATTCCCGCTCAAATCTTTGTACGCTTTGCTTAGTTCTTGCTTTGACAAGTCCTGCTTTTTCCAGATGGCGATTCGCAGTTCTTTCGCTGATTTTGACTTCAAAATCTCTTTCTAAGATCGTGGTGAGTTTGCGCGCTCCCCAGACCGGAAACTCTTTTTTGAGAGCGAGCAGCATGTTGATAACTTCCTGATCTGTACGATTTGGGACTGACTTTGGTGCTCTTGAAGCATAGCTCAGGTTCTCGATTCCAAGCGTTTGGGCTTTGGCTAACCAGTGGTAAACCACTTTTCGGCTGACGCCATATTCCAGAGCTGCGGCTGTGACAGAGATTGCACCTGATTGAACAAGCGCCACCATTGAACGAATTGAATCCATTTTTGATACCTCGATAAATGGCATCAAATCTGTATACTTTGTCCTGGCAGAAGTGTGTACCATCTCCTGACCTAGAACA
>NZ_JAUBTT010000270.1:0-1206 GCF_036705125.1 Microcoleus sp. B7-D4 | reverse complement strand
ATTGGGACTTAGTTCATTTGTACTATTTCATCCCCTTTTTGTTGATGTGTGACAGTTGTGGGTGCGGAATGTGGGTTAGAAGGGAGTAGATTTTGTCAATACCCCCTTGTGTAGAAATACAATCGAATAATAATGATAATCAAACAAGGGAGAAGGGTGGGAGAGTCTGCCTCTGGAAGACTCTCCCAGCGACAGCGATTATCATTATTAATAAGTGGTTCGCTCGCTCTGGCGTGGCGGACGATCGACAATTGTGGCAGGCGATCGACAATTGTGGCGGACGATCGATAATTGTGGCGGACGATCGATAATAGTTGTACCGCAAGCGCTGGCGCATGATAGTTGCGGGCGTTGGTATTATCAAACGATAGAATTGACAAATAATTGAGCAATTGTAGAGGTCAGTAAATATGGCAAAAAGTCAAAAAACTAATCGCGACCACGCCAAAAAAACTACCCGACCAATGGTGGAAGACTCGGCGATTGCCTCGCAACTATCCGCATTATTAACACCGGCTATTACCTCACAGGAAAATTACTACCGTCAACTGGGTTTACGAGGCAGGGTAAGCTCATCTAATTGGGTATAATATGAACTTGACAAAGTTAACAAAATAAGCATAAGAGACTGTGTAGACAGCACACTTGACTCCTAACACAGATCAGTGAGATGACAGTAATACTGTAGTTGAAAACCTCAAAAATACCCTATATGTTTCAAGGCGTTAACAACAAAAATGCCGAGGCTCAGAAAAATTGTCCTGCTGAGAGAAAACTAACCGAAGTGGCAGATATCGGGTGTATTCAAAAAAGTTTAGTTCAGCACTTCCAAGAGATCAAAGAGTCCAGAGTGGAGAGAACTAAGAAACATCAACTCACAGATATCTTAGTAATTGCGATTTTAGCAGTAATTGCTGGAGCGCAAGGATGGGAAGATATGGAAAATTATGGCATTAGCAAAAAACAGTGGTTAGAAAAGTTTTTGGCATTACCTCACGGTATTCCCTCTGATGACACCTTCGGTCGGGTATTTGAATTTATTAATCCCGAAGAATTGAATCGTTGTTTTCTTCAATGGGTAGAAACCCTTATCACCAAGATGGGAGGAGAAATAATCCCCATAGATGGGCAGGGTAAACGCATCTAATTTTGTATAAATTGTACTTGACAAAACGCCACCAAGAGGAAAGGGATTTTTTCTTAGTC
>NZ_JAUBTT010000183.1:0-7338 GCF_036705125.1 Microcoleus sp. B7-D4 | reverse complement strand
ACGGTGGTTGAAACTATAAATGTTACCTCCACAAATGTCACTGTTAGCGGTAGTACCGTCACAGTTAACCCCACGGCAGATTTAGCGCAAGGTACTGGTTACTACGTTGAAATTGCTGCTGGTGCAATTAAAGATTTAGCTGGTAACAATTATGCTGGGATTACGGGTGCAACTACTTGGAAATTCGCAACTAGCGATTCTAAGATTGATAACTGGCTTGAACTAAAAAGTTACTTGACAAGTAGCGGAATTAATGTATCTGGTGTAGTAGAGTCAGTTCTCAAAGAATTGATCGAGAAAGTCAACCCACTAACTGTTGAGTATGAAAACAATGAACTCACAGTCACATACGATGGTGAGGTAGATTTCAGTAAGTTCACAGTTCTTCCTCTTGTTACTAAAATTGCAGGCGATCTAACGATACCGATTAGCGAACCTAGCTTAACCATATCGGAACTGAATACCATCACTCCTACTTACACACTCGCTGGAAAGGTGAATTTTGAAGAAGAGGAAGATGGGGGAAAACCCAATGTCTTAGACTTCATTAATGAGAACCTAAAAATTAAAGAGATAGAGCTGGAAACTGAGATTACAACAGAGACTCCCCAGGAATTGAGCGTAACTGCAAATTTAAGCACAGAAAAACTAACGCTATTGAAGCAAGATTCGCTGTGGATTGAACTTACAGGTGCTAAATTAAACATCAATACGACAACCACTTCTACGCCCAAGTTCGGGATTGGAGGAAGCGTAAGTATTAAAGGTTACGATCCTTTCCAAGACAACGAACCCGAATTAAACGTTGGGGGAGAGATTATTTTCCAACCTGAATCGATCACAAGTAGCCTTCAACTTGCGCCAACAGAACCTTGGGAAAATCCCTTTGGCTTACCTGATTCAGAAATTCGGAATTTAGCTATACAGCTAGGTGGAACCTACGCACCGCCCTCGATTAAAAATGTTGGATTCGTGGCAGAGTTGCAGTTTGGAAAGTACAATCTCGATGCGGCTTTCGCGGTGGATAGCAAGGAGCCAAAGAAATTTGCTGTGGAATTAACAGTCAACGATCCCATCAACATAGTTGACCTTTGGACTGGGCCAGTCGGTTCTTATCTAATCAAACAAGTGGGTAAGGAAGTCGGTTTTGTCAAAACGGCAGAATCGTTTTTGAAGGAAGTTCTGAATGTAGATATTGTATCTATCGATGGCCTTGATGCAAATACAGAACTCGATCCACTCCTCAAATTAGTGCCTTTTGATACAGAGATTAAGACACTGGTTGGCGAGAGGAAATTAACAAAAGGTTTTGGGATTAATGGTCAGGTAGAGGCTTGGGGAAAAAAAGCTACTCTAACTCTTAACGCTAATCCTTACGATGTAATCAATCCAAGTTTAGAAGGAGTTTTACAGATTCCTGAAATTGACTTGGGATTTTTGAAACTCACAGGAGCCGAGAGTGCTGATGATAAGACTGTCGATTTAGCACTCAAAGTCAGTCCCACTGAGCAATATCTAAAAGGGGACGCTAAGCTTGAGATTTTTGGCAAGACTGTTGCTAAAGCAAACGTGGAATTTACAACCACGAGTGCCAAAATCAAAGATTTTGATTTTGATTTAGGAGCCGTAGCACTAGACATTAACGATTTTTCAGTTGATATTGACAAGAAGACGGCCAGTGGATCGGGTTCGGTGAAGATTCTTGGGCAAGAAGTTGCCGGAGCCAAAATTAATGCGGATAGAAATGGGCTAAAAGTTCAAGGAAATCTTGACTTATTCGGAGTCTTATCAATCGAGAACGCAATAATTGATATTAAAAGTCCCACCGATATCAAAATCGGAGGGACAGCTAAAATCTTGGGTCAAAATTTAGGCAGTGCCGACATTAGCCTACAGAATGGCCAGCTAACAGTTAAAGGTCGAATAGGCTACGATCTCAAGCTCGTTGGCAATGTTCAGGCAGACCTTGAGATTACCTCAGATGGTACACCTGGTGGTTCCAAGGTAAAGGTAGGTTATGAGGCTGGGCCGCTCAAAGGTGACTTTACCGTGTCACTAGCTCCGCTCACAAGTATCGGAAATTTGTTGGACCAGGTGACGGGCGGTGCCCTGGGTGCAATCACTGAGGCTGTAAATATAGCCATTGATGGGGTTGTTAATGGATTTAATAGTGTTACATCAGGTGTACTCAATACCTTTACTAAAATAGGTGACTTTTTTGAAGGTGCGTTTAAAGACTTGGGGGACTTCCTGGGTTTCGGCCCGGATGATGATCGTGATGACGAATTTTTGGATGATGGAAACAACAAATATGACTCAAAGGGAGGTGATGACTATATTCGAGGTAAGGGTGGAGATGACCATCTCATCTTGGGGTCGGGGAATGACAAAGGAGAAGGTTGGTCGGGCAATGACCGAATCGAAGGTCAGGATGGCAATGATACGTTGCATGGCGACGAAGGAAATGACCTGTTAGCAGGTGGTAGGGGCAACGACACTCTCAAAGGTGCCGATGGTGACGATCTCCTCCAGGGTCAACAAGATGACGATTGGCTGGAGGGCCATAATGGCAACGACAAACTCGAAGGCAATGAAGGCAGAGACACACTTGTTGGGGGTTCGGGTTCTGACTTCCTTTATGGTAATGCTGACGATGATCTCCTGTACGGTTATGAGGGTCGGGACTTGCTTGATGGTGGCGATGGTAATGACACCCTAAATGCTGACCAGGATGATGACCGTGTTTATGGTGGGAATGGCAATGATTTGATGAAAGGTCAGGATGGCAATGACGAACTGCACGGCTATCAGGGTAATGACACCATTGAGGGCGGAAATGGCAAGGACGTTCTCTTTGGTCAGGGAGATAACGACTTCCTCCAAGGTGGAGATGGGGATGATGTTCTCTATGGCGAAGACAACGGAAAAACGGGAGGAAACTACAACGGTAGCAACGACAAAGACACACTCGAAGGTGGAAATGGTAAGGATACTCTCTTCGGCGGTTTGAGTGACGATTTGCTCCTTGGTGGGAATGATGATGACATTCTTAGCGGTGAAGATGGCAATGACATACTCCGAGGAGAAACAGGAAACGATTTCCTCGACGGTGGTAAAGGCAACGACTCTCTAAACGGCGGGGACGGTAGTGATTCGCTCTTTGGTCGAGGTGGCAATGATTTCCTTGAAGGCTTTGGGGGTAAAGATTACCTCAAGGGTGGTGACGGTAACGATCGCCTCTTTAGTCATGACGATGATGACATCCTGAGTGGAGAAGCAGGAGACGACGTTCTCGGTGGTGGGAGTGGTAACGATGTCTTAGATGGTGGAGATGGTAACGACTCTCTCAATGGTGAAGCAGACAATGACACGCTCTCTGGTGGCAATGGCAGCAACGTCCTTGATGGAGGTGACGGAACTGATACTGCTGATTACAGATTTTCTAGTGGTTCTGTTAATGTCAATTTAAACGATGGCAAGGCCAAATTTGCTGGCAATACAGATCTGTTAACCTCGATTGAAAATGTCATTGGCTCACCTAATAACGAAGAAATTAAGGGCAACAGTCAGAATAATACCCTCTCTGGCCAAGCCGGTAACGATATCCTCCTGGGTGAGAGTGGCAACGATCTTCTCAGGGGTGATGAAGGTAATGACGAACTTCACGGATGGGAGGGCAATGACACCCTCGAAGGCGGAACTGGCAACGATACTCTCTACGGTCAACAGGGCGATGACTCTATCCAAGGTGGAGATGGCAATGACGCTCTTTATGGCGAAGGGAACGGATCGACCTCTGGTACAAGTAGCAAAGATACCCTAAGCGGTGGTGCTGGGGATGACTCTCTCTTCGGTGGCGTTGGCGATGATTACCTAGATTCTGGGGAGGGCAGCGATACTATTGACGGAGGAGATGGCAACGATATCTTGCTCTTGACCGGTAAGAAAGAAGACTATAAGTTTACCGAGACAGCTACAGCAGTATGGCGAATTGTTGCTCGGAATGGCGATGTCAAAATCGTGACCGGAGTTGATAATTTTGAGTATCGGCAATCTACTAATACAGATTTTGACCTCACATCAGTATTCAATCGCGATGTGATTGTCAACCGCGCGGGAGAAGTCACAGACAGCACACAAGCTCCACTGAGTACCGGGAATGAAACGCTACTCACTCAGTCCTTTGCAACGTTTAAAAACGGTGCGAATGGCAACGGTTTGCCTGACAACGGCTTTTTCCCAGCGAATACGTACCATCCCGACGTTCAACTAGGCTACAACAACACCAATAACGGCAACAACGCCAAAGTTCTTGCAAATGACTGGACATTCTTTACCTTCCCAGTTACGCCCAACCAGTATTCAGAAATCCACCTGTTCGCTACCAGTACATATGGCAGCACTGGGATGCCGGTGACTTTTTACTATAGCGATGGCACATACGTAGAAAAGAAGGTCACTGTTCCCGACTGGTTTGATGAAATTACCGAAACATCGTCCAATTACTATCTGATCGACGGAATGGATCGCAGCCTTGATACAACTGAAGCAGGTTATCAAGATGTCAACGATCCCGCCATATTCGGGTTCAAGTTCTATCCCAACCCAGCCAAAACGCTGCAAAGCATTAACGTCGGTAAAACAAGCGGTACCGCTAATAATTATCTGGGAGTGTTCGGAGCCACAGGTGTTTTAGTCAGCGCCACAAAGCAAACACTTAACACAGACACAGTAAGGACATACTACAAGAGTCGTGTCATAGACGGTTACATTGGTAGCGGTAAGGTGTTCTTCGATGCCAACTTAAACGGGATGTTGGATGAGGATGAACCGTTTACGATTACCAGGGCAGATGGCAGTATCGATCTGAATGTGGAAGTCGAAAAGTTTGATACCAACCAAAATGGTGAACTCGACTATACCGAAGGCCAGTTTGTTCTCATGGGAGGGATGGACATCCTTGGCGGGGTGGATGCTGCAACGGGTTTGCCGATGGCTACGCCACTGACTTCTATCCTAGAGTCAACGGTTGTGACACCTTTAACAACGGCGATCGCCTCTATGGTGCAGCAAGGCCTTGACCCAGCAACAGCGGAAACTCAGGTGAAAGCAGCGTTAGGACTGCCCGCAGGAGTTGATTTAGGTAGCTACGACCCCTTAGAGGCGATCGCCAAAGGGGACGCGAATGGTGTATCGGTATTCGGCTCGATGATTCTGGTGCAAAATACGATCGTCCAGATAGCGAAATTCATCAAGGGGGTTTCGGAAACAGAAGTTGCTCAACTCGCATTTAGTGGTATCGGGGCGATCGCCAATCAACTCAAGGGTGGCGCTGCTGTAGATTTAGGCAAAACAGAAACAATCTTGGCTATTCTCCAAGCAGCCATTACCAAAGCAGCAGAGTCTGACCCCAAAATCAACCCGACACAACTGGCTGCGAGTGCTGCTGCTGCGGCTCAAATCATGGCTCTGGGCAATCAAATGGTCAAGGATCTCGTCGCTAGCGGTCGCCCCATCAAAGATATTGCCCTTGAGATCACGAAATTGCAGGCGGTGTCTGTAGGTCAAATTGCTGTCGGTTTATCCGATTTGGCGGCGGGAACTGTGACTGTTGAAGAGTTCCTTGCTAACAACACCAAAGAGGCGATTCTGGCTCGGATCGAGAAGGTGAAGGTTAATGACCCTACTGTTCGCCCCGTTGTCGAGACTATTGATGCCACAGAGGCGATCGAGCCCGAGGAACCTACATCTGAGGACACCGGCAGCGCCCCTGGCACCGAAACCGGCACTGACACACCAACATCGATCGCTCCCACCCCACCGATCGCTCCCACCCCACCGATCGCTCTGACCCCATCAGTAACAGCCTCGGAAACACCGACACCATCGGAAACAGCCTCGGAAACACCGACACCATCGGAAACAGCAACTCCCACGCCAACAACTAATAACCTCTCAGACGATGAGTGCATCTGCGACAAAATTACCTATCCCAACTTAAACCGACCCAACTCAGTTGAAAACACCATACTCGGCGCATCCGGCATTCAGATAGGCACTGCCCAAAACGATGAATTACTAGGTAGCGATGCTGCCAACATATTCGAGGGCAAATCCGGGGATGACAACTTATACGGTGGTGCCGATAATGACATTATTAATGGCAACCAAGGCAATGACTTCATCGCCGGAGGCAAAGATGAAGATACTCTCTACGGAGATGAAGGAAGCGACATCATCCTTGGCGAATCGGGTAACGATTTAATCTTCGGAGGCAAAGGCAATGACTTCTTACATGGCCGCGAAGGTATTGACATCATTTATGGCAACAAAGATGATGACTTCATCGATGGTGGTAAGGATAATGACACCTTATATGGAGGCAAAGGTAACGACATCCTGCTTGGTAGTCAAGGTGATGACAATCTGTTTGGACAACAGGGAAATGATACAATCTGCGGCGGCGAAGGTAATGACTTAATCAACGGTGATGAAGGAGCAGATATCCTGGGAGGGTGTGCCGGAAATGATACTCTGTTCGGAGGCGCAGACAACGATACTCTCACTGGTGGCAAAGGCAACGATATCCTTTACGGAGGCATGGGAAATGATAGTTTGATTGGCGGTAGCGGCAATGATATCTTTGCCTTAACAACTGGTCAAGGATTTGATATCATCGCTGATTTTACCATCGGTCAAGATTTGATTGGATTAAGCGGTGGCTTGAGTTTTGGTCAGTTGGAAATAACTCAAAATACTCAGGGAACTCTCATCAAGAATCTCTTGACAGGGGAGCAGTTAGGTGTGATGGTTGGAGTGAGTGCCAATGCGATAACATCTGCTAATTTCATGCTGGTTTAGGAAAGGAGAGAAAAGTGCGATCGCCCTTAATACCAATTTTATATGAGGTTGCATAGAATCTGATCCCCCCTAACCCCCCTTATTAAGCAGGGCTGTTTCATTCTCTTGTAGGGGCAATCCCACGCCCGGTTGGCCCGATATTTGAAACATCGATTTCATCGTCCGTGGGGGGGCGGGCACGGGGGCACCGCCCCTACAAAAGCCTGATTTTCGTGAGAATGAAACAGCCCTGCCTTATTAAGGGGAGTAGGGGGTGGGACAAGAGCTTGGTCAAAGTCAACCCCTACTCCCCTTATTAAGGGGGAGTAGGGGGTATGCGAGGGGGAGCGAAATATATGCAACTTCACATTAAATTGGTATAAGTAAAAAAAGGGCGATCGCACTTAACCAAAATCAACATTTATAGTCATTTCAAATAAATGTGAGACAGAGGTAAGATCATGATAAAATCGATAAAAATACTTAATTAGAAAAAAA
>NZ_JAUBTT010000026.1:6924-80930 GCF_036705125.1 Microcoleus sp. B7-D4 | reverse complement strand
GTTCCAGGGAAAGGAGAAATAATTAGCCTGACATGAGGTTTTCGTCGTCGCTTAACAATCCCTAAATCTTGATTTTTATCGTCGGCAAAATACTTAACTAGGTCAGAAGCTAATCCTTTTTGATAGGCCACAGAAAAATGATACATCCCCCGATAAATCATTTCTAATGAAACCCGTTCAATTGGTACTCCTAATTCATCGGCAACCGCATCCCCTAAATCTACTAAAACCGCATAAAATAGCCAAGTAGCCCAGATTTGTAGCTTGATTCCGTTTAAGGAACCAGTCCATAAATAGCTGAGATTTAGTAATCTTTTTACTAGACAAAATGCCTCTTCTATTCGCCAGCGTCTTTGATATAAATCTGCTACTACATAGGGTGGCAACACTTCGGGTTCTTGGACACTTGTCAGATAAGAACGCCAGGAACTCTTGGAGCGAATCTGTACTAATCTTATAGTCAAAGCTGGTGTCTTTTTTGTCCCTGCACCTATTTTAATTATCTGGTCTTTGATATCATAGGTATTTGTTAATACCCGCTCTACCTGATAAGATGCACCTTTCTTGATTCGAGTGATAAATCCAATTTCTTGAGAAATGAGTTTTGACCAAAAAGCGAAGTGATAGAAGCCTCGATCCAATAATAGTAAGGTTTTCGGCTTAACTGTTTTTAGTAAATCTTCCTCCCAATTAGTATCTGCTTGTTTCGGATTTGTCCAAAACCAAATTTCTTCTGGAAGATGAGTTACTAGGTCTATTATTACTCCCATTTTTCCGGCTAATTGACCAATTGGCACATCTGATAAACTTTCGAGTTTACGAAATAATGCTTCTAATGTTGAGCCATCTGCTATCCAGATATTTTAAAAGTTTTTTAAGGCAAATTGTACGCTATCCGGTAGTGCTCTTGATTTTCTCATCAACCATTTCCGACGAAAATGAGGCAGTAATTCTTTAAATACTTTTTCAAATAAAACTGCGGTCAAAGTTAAAAATATGAGTGACAATGCTTGTTGGCTAATTTCTTGTGGCTGACACCATAAAAATCCTTCTCTATTTAATAATCTGGTTAATTCTGTTACTCCTGCTACGGATCGCCATAATAAACTGGCGGATTGCTGCCATCATTAATGGTAGTGTCAGAATCCTATCTCTTAGATTTAGTTGGCGATAAAAAGTTTTTTGGGCCGCCATTGCCGGAATTAATAAATCTTCCAGGTGATTCGCGATCGCTTCATTTTCTACTTGGGGACGATTTTTTTTCTTTGCATGATCTCGGTTGATGCGTTTTTTGCTAGTCATAACTGGTTCAATTATGGCTCAAATGCTTGCCTGACAAAGGTTTCATCCTATTTTACCTTTCTTTTGTATACCCCTTGACAATTGGCACTTTTTCTTAACTTGTCACAAATGGATGACGGATCCTTTCGACCATCACAATAGTCCGAAGACCTGCCCATTGTTCTTGCTTATAAAGTCCTCCTAAAGATGCAACTGATACCGCCCAGACTTTTCTGGTTTCGATGCGATGATGTTCCTTTTCTGTTCGGGAATCATAGCTCACTTCAATTCCCATGAATTTCTGAGTTCTTGCGATATTAAACCAGTCTTTTACGTGATTATAAAGAGTAGGATGATTGCTTTTTAATGCCAGGACATAATCCGCTTTTTTCTGACGAATAAGTCGCACAATTTCGGTTTGAGTTCCCATCGCATCAATGGTGATAATCGCTCCCGTAATGTCGATTAATTCTAGCAAGGCAGGGATAGCTGTGATTTCATGATTAATGGTCTTCCACTTTGACTTGTCCGAGTACCAAACGCTGTTCACTCGCCCAAGCTGTCACTAAATGTAGGTTTTTTAAACCTTTTTCAGGCGTCATAAGAGCCTCGTAAACTTTTTCCATCTATCGGGATAATTTCTGATGAAACTGAACCCATAATTTTTTGAAGCCATTGGGATAACTTCTCTTCTAATATTTTAGGGTCTAACCTTTCAAATACAAGGGCGGAATGTGTCATCGCTCGGAATTCCATTGGGTAATTCTAAAAATTCCTCTAACCATTCTTGCTTACTGAGTCCGTAATTTTCTATGTCTTCCCATCCATCGGCTCCGGCGATTACAGCTAATATGCTGATGATGAGAATGTCTTTAAGTAAGTGTTGTTTGGTTCTGTCTACTCTGGGATCTTGTATGTTATCAAAATAAGTTGATAAGCTCGCTTGTAAATGTTCGACGGATATTAGTTGAGTCCGATTATTCTGCTTCTTTGATTTTTGGGTTGGCGAAACAGGAGCAAATCCTTTTTTCATTGACTTTTCCTCACCAGTCATGACGCATGATTAAGAAACATTATATAACCACTAATCACTAATGCCAAATCGTATAAATTGCCCTTTTTGTCAAGTACAATTTATACCAAATTAGATGAGCTTACCCTGTAAACTTAGCCAAACATGAACTTTCTAGTTGTCATTCATCTGCCAAATCTTTTGTGTTTTCTATGGCTTCTTATAAACGTCTGGAATTCAATAAGCATCTACTTTCTACCTTTATTGATAAGTTAGATATAGACCCGGATTTGATTTTAAATCACCCTAACCTTCCTTCAGTCTTGTCTTATGGTACTTTGGCTGCTTAAAAACTGTCCGGAGTATTGTTACAACAAATGCTAGGGATTAGTCAACCCCAAAAGAAGTTTTTAATCACATTATTCTCAACTATTTTGCTGGCCGTTTGGCTTGGTCAACTTCACGAATCTCAGTCGTTATAGCTGTTTGAGTGAAAAAACCTACCGTCCTCACTTTCTCAAAAGCTTTAACTTTCCACAATTTAATCAATATTTTCTCGCGTGTTGCTTTAAACCCTGACCACACAATTATTGCTGTTATTGATTGTTCTTTTTTAAGAAAAAGCGGCAAACAAACTGATGGCAAGGCTTATTTTTATGTAAGGATTCAGGTCAAAAAAGACTTAAGTGGCGGCATCTGGTAAAATAAAGGTAATGAAAAAGCCCACAGCCACCAGACAGAAGGAAAAAACCGAAATAGAGCAGTTGAGCCAAGCTGAACTGGTAGAAATGGTACTGGGGCTGCAAAAAATCATTGCAGAATTGCAAGAAAAACTAGCTATTGCTACGGGAAAAAGTCGAACCACCAGTCAAACTTCATCAAAACCTCCATCAACGGATCTACTCCAAAAACCAGAAAAACCAACAGTCAAACCAGAAGCAGACCAAAAAAAGAAACCAGGTGGACAACCAGGTCATCAGGGCAAAACCCGAAAAGGGTTTGGACGAGTAGACAGAACCGAAATTAGCTCACCCGACATCTGTCTCAATTGTGGCAGTCAAGAATTAAGTGAAGTAATTAACATCCACTCTCAGCAAGTAGCAACTCTAGTGGCGCAACCAATTGAAGTCGTCGAATATCAGACACAATCGTGTAAATGCCTAGAATGTGGTGCTGTAGTTAGAGGAGAACCACATCAGGGAGTGGTTCCTTGACTTGACTTAAGTGTTAATCTGCAAGCACCCGGCGTCTGGCTAGGTAATTATGGGCATCTTTCCTACTCCAAGCTGACGCTCGCTTTTGTGGGAACTCGGCAGGATTGAAGTGGGAGTAGGAACATTGCAAAAAACCAATCAACGAGTAGCAGCAGCAGTAAAGCCAGCTATCAAAGCACTGTGGGAATGGGCACCTTTACAATCAAACGTTCATGTAGATGAAACCCTAAGAGTCTGTAGTTTAGACTAAAAAATGATTGCAGCCAAAAGTGGCTACCTTTGAATATCCGGCAAGCTGTTACTCAAAAACTCAAGAGGGAGAAGATTAAATAACTAATCTTGAAGACTTTTTACGTCGGGAAACCCGTTTTTTCACAGTGGGATATCGCGGTGCTACCGTCCGTACCCTTCCTTTTTCCCAACCGGGGGATTTTCCCCTATGTTTAGGCATTTTTGCGGGAGTACCAATGTCAACTAAAAGCGAAAACATTGATTGGGCAACACGTCCAGGGGTTAAATTGATAGTAGCAGATTGCCTGCAGAAGTCTATTCTCGATCACTAAATCTCTGGCCAACCAGAGTTGCCAACTCATCAACGGCATTAAATCACTCCAACGCTCCGATTGTTCAGGAGTTCTTAAATTAGGCAATGTCCAATGCAATCGTTGCTTGGCAAACCTATACCAATGATCGACTCCAAAGCGTCGTAAATATTTGAACCAAACAGTTTCGCTTAGGGAGAGTTCGTTCTCCCACCCAAGCCAACCATAAGGGTGGAAACGGCTGACCGTTTGACATGGGCTTCATTCTTTCCACCAGGATTAAATTGATTGGATGTTCGGCCGCACGATAAAAATGCAAGTCAAGCCATTGTCTGACTCGGACTTGTCCCAACTCTGGATCTTCGTCAATTTCAATCGCAGTATCAGCTTCGAGCCATGTGCTTGGGTCATTGAGTCTCATTTTTTGCCCATGTTTGGGTGGTCTACCGCGACCACTATAGGCTGGTGGTGCTGACCATAAGCAGGCATTCTTTCGGACTCTCATTAAGCAATCAGCTTGAATATCTGCTTGCGCTAATACCCAGGTTGCATTGCCATATTCTCGATCCAAAACTGCTAAAACTGGGTTGACGCTTTGTTCACAGACAAGTTTGAGTTGAGAAGCTGCTTGAAGTATGGGTGAAGACCCACTACTAATTCTTTCATGGAGCAGGGGTAATGCCCAACTTCAAGAGTGCTTCAGGTATCCAGGCAATGGTACTGTACCCCTGTCCAATAATTACGCCCCCCTGATATTCATGGGTTCTGTCTTTTAAGGTTTTGGCATCTCGTCGAGCCCATGCAGTGTGGTCAATTGCTACTAATATGTGTTCTGTTGGGGGTGCTTCTTTCTGTAATTGCTCTCCATACAACTCCATCAGTTTTTTTCGGTCTGGTCTACAGTCTTGTAAGGCTTCATAAACGCTCGGCCATTGACGATTGAATAATGGATTGAGGGAAAATTCCGCTAAACACGACACATTCGGAGTGGTCATCACTGCATCCATGAGCTCGAATGTCGCATCCTTGGCTTGCACCAATAATTCGTATGCTGCTCCCAGGAAAGTCCTTTAATCGTTCACTGTTCATTTAAGGAGTGGATAGGTTTTGTTTTCACCCTCATTTTCTCCTGGCGCGGTGGCTTTAGTTCTTCTTTTGCCACCGTTCTCATCTTTGGTTAGTCTAAACTACAGTTTTGAGCTGCTTCTAACGCAATAGTTGTGAATATTTCCGTAACTCCTGCCAAATATAATTTATCTAATACTCTGCCCAAACGGTCATCATTGAGATGCGATGCTTGAATCCCTGCTCTAAGTAAATGTTCTATTGCTTTTCCTTCAAAAAATTTAGAAAATAAATATAATGGGGCGGAAACCATCCCTAATCCATTGATAATCATGGCTTTGACTACCAGGCCGGGACTGACTATTTCGCCCGGTTGTTCGCCTACTAATTCATTGATTTTTTGGACAATTCCTATTTCATCAATTAGACCAGCTATCAATCCCAGATGATCGAGGTTTTCTACTTTCATCTCAGATGCTTTCTGCATGGGCTGCTAAATCCTAATTTGAGCGTTCATCGCTCTCGCCAGTTTACACTATTCTTGGTGATAATTGGCTATGGTTGCGATCTGAATTAATGCCTTTTCGTGATCGTTCCGGTTACGAATACGTCATAAACTGGGTTTTTACCCCTCGCAATTTTAACTCATATCAGATTTAACTCATGCCCTCACTTCTCTTGTCAGGAATTTTTAACGCTCATGATGGGAGTGTGACCGAAATTATTGAGTATTTTTTACTCACGCTTTGTCTCGGATGATTCACTTTTACCCCTCCATCCGCCTATGTGCCAGTTGAGGGTGCGGAATGTGGGTTCAAACCTGTCGTTTTCAAGCTCGTTCAGTAATGGCTTTTTTCCGTGAGGCTATGAATGCCCATTCTTGTGACTTGGCTATGCCGCTCGCTCATTCCCCTTTTTCAGACCTGAATCCTTACATTTTTATAATGATGTAGCTGGTAAATCGGAACGGGCGTAATCGGTCGTCCGCTCATTCCCGTTAAGCAGCCATTGGCCACGGCGTTGTTTCCACTAAACTACGATAAGGATATAAGCGTTCATGTTGATTCTGGATGCGAAACTTAATAAACTTATCCCAATCTCTATTGAGATAGGTGCTGCGTAGCTCTAACATCGCCTGTGCCCCCCTGAATTGTCCAGCGCATACCAGCTCGTTCCGGTCGGTCTTTAACAACATGCCGACAAGCGCCTTCAATAACTCCAGAAGCAATGGGATACCCGCTGCCAAGTAGATATCATAGCGCATCCGATTTTTATTATTTTCAAAGTAGTTTATGAGTTTTTGCAGATATTCCTGTTTCTGACCTTTGAAGCGACGATTTTTGGCCATTTTTTGCCAAATTTCTATCATTTCACCAACCTTTCCTTGAAGAGTTAGCAACACATAGTCTTTGACCAAAGCGATAGCATCGTTACTATTTGGTTCACAGAACAAGTGAGCTGCCGTCCAGATGCGGGAGGTGACGTGCAACAAGTCAAGAATCTCAAGGCGATTTGATTGAGTTAGGGATCTGACAGACTGTTCCCACAAAGATGCTTGCCCATCCATCAAGACCACTAGAGTCTTAATAGCTTGGGGATTTCGTTGCTTAATTTCACAGGTCATCCAATCAAATATTACTTGAGTAGCCTTAATCACTTCACCATCTCGTTCAGTATTCAGGCTGGCTCTCAAGTATTTGTGTTGCGGCTTGAGTCGGGATTTTTCCCGATGTTTTTTCTCAGAAGATTGACGGGGGTCTCTAAATAAAGATTCTACGATTTCTTGGCTGAGTTCTTGGCATCGGATCTATACTGTAAACTGTTCCAACTATAGCCATTTTTTTACGGTTCGGTTTGGGCCCTGAACGGGGGCGATGCTCTAAAATCGCAGGTGAGTCAGCATTCATGCGGATAGGAATTCCTTTCCCATCAGCACTCGCTACAATAAACTGGCCTTCTTCGGCTGGTGAGGGAATTGGCTTAGTTTCCCAAAAAGATGCAACATCAGCCGCCATTTGACGAGTCATCCGCTCTAAACTATCAGTCGATTGACTCAATCCTAAAATCTTTTCAAGGGTTTCATTGACTTGATTATAAGGGGTCTCTACAGCCAACGACTGATTCCAGTCTTGGAGCAGATAAGAAAATTTACTTTCCGGCAATTGTAAGCGGGTATCTAAAGGGACAAAAACTATTTTTTGTCCTTCACGACTCCCATAGACAACTCGTTTTAATTGGAATGCGCCAAACAAAGATTGATAATCGCGTTGATGAGGGGTTGATAAGCGCTTGACTTCTTTCCCATCCGGTAAGGTGAGCTTTTCACCCATATCTCCGTCCCCACAGAGGGCGAAAAACATCCCCAGAGTCTGATGACCTAATTGCAATATCCGTGACCAGACTTCCTGTTCTACTTGATGAGTAGCAACGGCTGTGGTGGCTGCTGTATGTACATAAGTAGTTAAGCAAAATTAATTACATAATTATCTCCAAATTCTTTAAGAATTTTTTCGACAGATGAAACAAGAGCTTGCCAGCTAGAGTAGGCATCTATTTGGAGCCATTCATATTTGATAAACCGCCACAAAATCTCAATTAAATTCAATTCAGGTGAATAAGTCGGGAATTCAAATATAGTTAAACCGCGTTCTTGCCATTCTTCAAGTTTCTCGAAAATGGCATTGCTAATATGAATAGAAGCTTGATCTACTACAATAAATGTTGGCCGCTCCACCACAGCAAAGAAAGTATCTATACAGGCTATGATTACATCAGAATTAATAGTCTGCTCTGAAACATAAGCATGAAGAGTATTTTGTGGATTCATGATTTCCAAGACATTTAAACGCTTAGTTCTACGACTCTCAATTGACAAATATTCACAATATATTGCCATCCATAAGGGAGACAAGGGATGCCACAGAATTCGGATTCATCTAAATAGTATAAATCAATTTTTTCCTCATCTTCTAGTTGTTTTAATTCGGACAATTTTTCTGTTTTTTCCTTGTATTCTATGGGATCTGGCTTGCCACCAACACCTCGACGCATCCTATGCCAACTCATACAAAGTTTGTTAATTATTCTCTTAATAGTTTCCGTACTGATATTAATATCCTATTCTTGTTTAATATTTTGCACTACTTGCTTTAATTGTCTTGGCTCCAATTTTACCCAGTCTCTAATTTGAGCTGATTGTGCGGCATCAAAAGTTTTTTTTCTGCCTCTACCTGGTTTATTGTATAATCCGACCCTTCCCTCATATTCCCATCGATTCAACCAGTTATACATCAATACGGTTCAGTTAAGGCTCAAACCGTGGTAAATTAGGTATGGTGTCCACAAAAGGAGAGCAAGTTAACGTGCATCTCAAAGAATTCTCATTAGTATCTCCCAAAATCCCAAGTAAGGAGATATTCAAGGCCATAGAGATAGCAATTCCAGCAAGTGCCATCGAACAAGCTATTGCGAAAACAAATGTTGAAGAGAAACGTCATCGTGTCCTGCCAGCACAACTGGTAGTGTGTCTGGTAATCGCCATGAGTCTGTGGTCAAAAGATTCAATGCGGGAGGTCTTAAAAAATTTAATTGATGGTCTTAATGAAGCATGGATAAAAATTGGTAAATATTGGCGATTTCCCTGTAAATCGGCAATTACTCAAGCCAGACAAAGATTAGGAGCGGGCGTGATGAGACAGTTGTTTCATTCCTTAGTACGACCAATGGCTACAGTTGAAACAGTAGGAGCTTTTATCAACGAACTCAGAGTCGTAGTGATAGACGGAACCTGCTTAGACCTCCCGTCTGGGTGATGAAAATGCCAGAGTTTTTGGTCGTCCAGGTAGCCGTCCGGGTACGAGAGCGGCGTTCCCCAAAGCTAGATTAGTGATTTTAGTAGAGGCAGGAACACATTTAATATTTGATGCCTTAATGTGTCCATATAAAATAGGAGAAAGAGTAAGAGCGTTAAAATTGTTACGCTCAGTGGCAGAGGGAATGTTATTGATGTGGGATAGAGGTTTACATTCTTACGCGATGGTAGAAGCCACATTCAGTAAAGGTTGTGAGTAGAAGAGTGCGAATTCCATCCAACGTTAAATTCTTAAACGAAACACAACTAGATGATGGTTCATATTTAAGTTGGATTGATCCATCTGGCAAGTTAAGAAAAAAAGGATTTAAGCCAATACAAGTAAGAGTAATTGAGTACACAATTGAGCATCCCGAACGCCCCGAAGCACAAATTAGATATCGTTTAATTACCAGCTTGTTGGACGCGGAAAAATTTCCTGCCCAGTTCCTTGCCTGTGAATATCATCAACGTTGGGAAGTTGAGAATACGATTGATGAACTGAAAGTACATTTATTAGGAAGAAAAACTCATATTCGTTCTCAAAAGCCTCTTGAGGTGGTACAAGAAATTTATGGTTTACTACTAGGACATTGGGCGGTAAGGTCATTAATTTTTCTCTTCAGTAAGCAGCGCATGTGTTTCACCATTGCGTCTTTCTTTTACTGGAACACTACGAGTTATTCGTCGCGCTCTCCCAAAATTTCAGCGGTTACAACCACAGGAACTTCCTTTTTTTTTAATTGGTTAACTTTGGAGATTCTCGATCAAGTTCTACCTGAAAGGGCTCAGAGAAACAACCCCAGAGTCGTGAAAAAACCTGTCTCAAAATTTCGGTCTAAATAAATTAAACACAGAGGTACTGGAATCATAATGAATCCTCCTGTATTTATTGTTTTAAGCACTGCATAGCCTTAACTGAACCGTATTGAGTTATACATAGTCTTATAACTAACTTGAAAAATTTTCATCAAGTTTTCATTTTTGACACCTTGTGAAACTAAGATTAAAAAATGTGCTTGCTAGGCGCACTTGATGATGTCTGCTTTCGCGATAAATTCGGTTTAGCAATTTCAAGGAAAGTGGATTAACATCTCGCATTAAAAACATATAAAACGTCTCTAAGTACAACGTAATAACTTTATTATATCATATTAGTTGTTTGTGTAATTAATTTTGTTTAACTACTTAATTTCGTAGACTGTCAAATTGCTTCGTTAAGCCTTCTAGGTGGACAAATATCTCGTCGTTCGGCATCCTATTCATTAGTGGGTTTTCTCAGAAGTGTTGATGTTTAGGTTTGGTTAACTTTATGTCATACCTCTGAGAGCGCCTATTGGCAACCCCCCGCAGGGGGTTGCTTTTTACAGATTGCTTACTAGAGATTACAGATTGGTAACTAGAGCGGCGGAGCGGTTACGCCCAATCGGAACAGGGGTGGGAAATTTCTGTAATTTCTATTGTCGAAATTGAGACTCGTTTATCTTATAGCTTAAGCGTACAACAAACTCCGTCACGCCCTCAAATAAAACCCGTGAAAAAACTGCCCAAAAACCCGAAGAATAACAGCTCAAAAAAATCTCGCAAAAACCCGGACTCTCAAAGCTCAAAGCCTGACATCACAAGAGTTGATGACTCTGCACAACATTTGAAGAATACTCGTTATTTTTTCCCCACTTCTGTACGTCCAAATGGTGGCTGATGGCTATTACTATCGCTCTAAATTCTGGGAGGCTGTGCGGGACTTAAATTTAGACTTTATTGGCAAGTTAAGAAGTGATGCTAACCTACGCTATCTCTATACAGGTGAACAAAAGAAGCAGGGATCTCCACGTAAATATGATGGTAAGGTTGACTGCCATGATTTGAGTCGTCTTAATTTTGTTAAAGACCTAAAACCCGGAGTTTCATTATATACATTGAAGGTGGGTCGTTGTTGTTTAAATTGCCCAATTTGTTTGGTTTGTATCTCTGAGGTTCAAGCCCACGGCAAAATCAAAAATGCTTTATTGTTTAGCACTGATATTCACCTACCACCTGAGCAAATTCTTGAATATTATCAGGCTCGTTTCCCGATTGAATTTATCTTTGGTGATGCCAAGCAATTTACGGGATTGTCTGATTGTCAAGCTCGTCATTTACCACGGCTTGATTTTCATTTTAATGCCAGTCTAATTGCCCTAAACTTAGCTAAAGATGAACTCTCTAGTTGTCATTCATCTGCCAAATCCTTTGTGTTTTCTATGGCCTCTTATAAACGTCTGGAATTCAATAAGCATCTACTTTCTACCTTTATTGATAAGTTAGATTTAGACCCGGATTTGATTTTAAATCACCCTAACCTTCCTTCAGTCTTGTCTTATGGTACTCTGGCTGCTTAAAAACTGTCCGGAGTATTGATATTGCATCTCCTCTACTTTTAGCCTACATTTAGTGTACCTTCATAGTGAATTGGTATTACTTGATTGCTGACAACAAGTGATGCTGGAAAAGTGATTCAATGCACGAAAGAATTCCTGATTACATTCTTGTTAGCTCTCAAACATATTGATGCTTAAACTCCTCTTGGGGTGGTGCGCCCCAGGCGCACCCCCTGAACGGTTACTAATTATGAACTCAATGTTGTATCCAGAAAGTAAAAAGTCACCCTCTAAAAATTGTTTTAAACTGCTTAGGCAGGCCCAGCCAGCGTGAGTTTTATGTCAAAATTTTAAGAAAGATACGCGCTCCAGTTAAATCGGTTAAAATCAACGTTTAATGAGCGCGAATTTTTTAGAATAACCGACATATTTTTTTTAAGATTCATTATCAATCAATAATTTACATGGACTTTTGCAAGAGGTCTTATGAGTAAAAGCGTGTATCTAAAAAAAAATAGGCTAGCTATATTTCACAGCGCCTATCTCAATCAAAATTTTAATGGCTCCCCGCAACGCCGTCTTACCTCAGCTTTTGACCTGGTATTTTACCAGGTGGGTACCGTTGGCTCGGACTTAAAGTTTCTGGGTACAAGCCCAGTTTACTTCTTCGTCTGCTCCGGCTTCTGGTAAGAGCTGGAGACGGACTTAAAGTTTATGGGTACAAGCCCAGTTTACTGCTGTCCAAACATCTTGATTCCCGAGAGTTAAGAGTTATAGATCAAAAAAACATTATTGGCAGTCACCAACGTCGCAGTAGAACCTTTATTTAATATATACCAACTAACCAGATTTTGGCAACCTTCGAGCAATTTAACTTGCATACCAGATGGATTCTACGGTTTGAGCGATCGCCTCCGCTGACGATCGCCCCTGAGCCACCAAGTCCGCGTCGAGCACAACTGTAACGTGACCTAGTTTGCGGCCCGGACGGGATACTTTCTTACCATACCAATGGACAAAAGCACCGCTAATTTGTGCCAGTTGTTTTCTTTTTGCTAAATAGTCGGACTCAGCCGACTCGTAGCCCAGCAAATTTACCATCACAGCGCCTGCACATTTCAGAGCCGAATTACCTAAAGGCAGTTGACAAACAGCACGCAAATGCTGTTCAAATTGTGAAGTTTCACAGGCATCGATCGTAAAATGTCCCGAGTTGTGGGTACGGGGTGCAATTTCATTGACTAACAGCTTATTATCAGCGGTTAAAAATAATTCAATGCCGAATACGCCGACAGCTTCTAAGCTGTTGAGGAGAGTGCGGGCGATCGCACAAGCTTCTGTTTTCACATCTAAACTAATATCAGCGGGCGCAATCACCACATGACAAACCTGATTTTGCTGCTGAGTTTCCACTATCGGATAAATCGCAATTTCGCCAGTTGCCGATCGAGCTGCAATCACAGCCAACTCGCGATCGAACGGCACAAACTCTTCCACTAGCAAAGACTGACCCTTGAGCTTAGCACGAATTGACTCAAAACTCCCCCGATCATTAACAATAAAAGTACCTTGGCCGTCATAACCGTGGCGGCGAACTTTGACGACAAAGGGAAAGTCGATCGACCCAGCATCCGAGTCTCCTTCCATCTGCACGCTGTCGGAAACAGAAATTGCCGGAAAGTCGATCGCCACCGCCTTAAACAATTCCGGGGGCAAATCCGCGCTGCCATCCCATTCCCAAAACCTCGGAGTTGGCAAACCCAAACCTTGTAAATAACAGCGTTGAACGTACTTATCCAACAAAGGAGAAAGCGACGACAAACTCGGCTGAAATAACACACCTTGCCGTTCTAGCGGCCGCAAACCATCCAAATTCACAAACTCATTTTCAAAAGTAATAACATCGCAGCCAGCAGCCAATTGAGCCGTAGCCAAAACATCATCAACAGCCGCCAAAACAGCACCAGCAGCAACAGAAACTGCCGGGTCAGTAGCATTAGGAGTTTGTACTACCAATTCAATACCGAGTGCCCTAGCAGCATCCCCCATCATCGAAGCTAGCTGGCCGCCGCCGACAACGCCCACCCGCTTAAATTTGGCAGACGAACTCGCAGCGGTTTGATTTGATTTCATGTGAGTAAAATTCCGCAGAGTCAACCTGCCTATCTTATCGCTATTTGCCCCCGGATGAATTACAGTAATTGAAGAGTTCAAAGCCAAAAAAGAGTTTTAATTGCATGATTAAATCGAGGCCGAACCCAGCAAAATAGGGCTGCTAAAGTCTTTAATTATTGCACGCTCCCAGCCATTGAGAAACAGCCGTCGAAGCCCACTCCTCCAGAAAAGTGCCACATCTAGCAATTCCCTAGCGCCAAGCATGGCATAATTGACAGCACTGCAAAAAGCAGATAGACAGATGCCAACACTGAAAATCAGACATTCAGGGAACAAAATTTATAGGTGAGGATACTGTGAAAGTTTTAGTTGTGGGAAACGGAGGTCGCGAACACGCGATCGCAAAAAAACTGCTAGAATCTACGCGGATTAAACAAGTATTCTGCGTACCGGGCAACGGCGGCACAGCTACCACCCCAGGCTGTCAGAATCTGTCGCTCAACATCGACGACTTCCAAGGCATCGAACGCTTTGTGATGGTCAACAACATCGGATTAGTCATCGTCGGCCCCGAATTGCCCCTATCGCTAGGCATCGCCGACTATTTCCAACAGCGAAAAATGATGATTTTCGGCCCCACCAAAGCCGGCGCCCAAATTGAATCCAGCAAATCCTGGGCCAAAGAACTGATGCTCGAAGCAGGCATCCCCACACCCAAAGCTGCCGTATTTACAGACGCAGAAGCAGCAAAAGCATACGTTCTGGAACAAGGAACCCCAATAGTCATCAAAGCAGACGGACTCGCATCAGGCAAAGGAGTCACCGTTGCCACCACCGTCAAAATGGCTCACAGCGCCATCAACACCATTTTCCGAGGCGAATTCGGCACAGACAACATCCGAGTCGTCGTCGAAGAATTCTTAACAGGTCAAGAAGTCTCGATTCTCGCCCTCACCGACGGCATCACAGTAGAACCATTGCTGCCGGCCCAAGACCACAAAGCTATCGGCGAAGGCGACAAGGGAGCCAACACCGGGGGTATGGGAGCCTACGCCCCAGCGCCCATCGTCACCCCGGAACTCATGGAAAGGATTCAAGAAGAAATTCTCGAACCCACCCTCGCAGCACTGCAAAAACGCAAAATCGACTACCGGGGTGTACTCTACGCAGGTTTAATGATTACGCCCGAAGGAGAACCCACAGTCTTAGAATTCAACTGCCGTTTCGGAGACCCCGAAACTCAAGCGGTTTTGTCGCTTCTGGAAACTCCTTTAGAAGATTTGGTGCTGGCCTGCTGTCAGCAGCGTCTCGGTGAATATTCTATTCGCTGGAAGTCGGGGGCCTCTGTTTGCGTAGTTTTGGCTTCTGGAGGCTATCCTGGAAGTTATCAAAAAGGCAAAGTTATTACAGGTATCGAGGAAGCTGAAGCCAAAGGAGCAGAAGTGTTTCACGCCGGCACCCAGTTGAAGCACCAGGAGTTGGTGAGCGACGGCGGCCGGGTTTTGGGCGTCACTGCGACAGGAGAAACTTTGGAACAAGCTATTTCCAAGGCTTATGCAGCAGTGGATTGCATCCAATTTGAAGGGGTCTACTGCCGCCGGGACATCGGTCGCCGAGCTCTGGGCGATAAAAATTAGGAATTGCGACATCGGCCGCCATCCGAAAGCCAAGCAATCTCAATGTAGAAATGTAACAATGAAGTTTGGTATCTCTGCGGTGGCGGTAGCGGACAAGTCGCAGCAGAAAATTCGATCGGGAGCCAACGGAATTGATCTTGCTTTTAATATTGAACGGGTGAACTGGTGAAATGCTGGCCATACTAAACAAAATCGGAGAAATTATTGCCCGCTGGTGGTCGGATTTTACCCTCCAGACCCGCCTGATGGCCGGTGCTACCCTCGTAGTGTCGTTAATTATGAGCGGCCTGACATTCTGGGCCGTCAATACTATCCAGCAAGACGCCCGACTTAACGATACTCGCTACGGCCGAGACCTCGGCCTGCTGTTGGCGGCAAATGTGGCGCCGCTCATTGCCAAAAACGATCGCTCCGAAGTCGCCCGCTTTTCCCGCCAATTTTACAGCAGCACCTCCAGCGTCCGCTATATGCTTTATGCAGACGAAGCGGGAGATATTTTCCTGGGGATACCATTTTCGGAATCGGAGGTGCAAACTTCCCTGACGCTGCGCCGCCAGATCAAACTTCCCGATAATTTTCTCGCCGATATTGAAGCGAGAAATTTAACTTCTTTGCCTTTGGTACGGCAGCATTTGACGCCAGATGGAGAAGTGACCGATGTGTTTGTGCCGTTAATTCATGAAGACAAATATTTGGGAGTTTTGGCGATCGGCATTAACCCCAATCCCGCAGCCGTTATCTCTTCAAATCTGACTAGGGATGTCACTTTAGCAGTATTTGTCACTATTTGGGTGATGGTAATTTTGGGAGCTGTATTTAATGCCCTGACAATTACTCAGCCGATCAAACAATTAGTCTTCGGGGTTAAAAATATCGCCAGCGGGAATTTTAAGCAGCGAGTTGACCTGCCTTTAGGGGGAGAATTGGGCGAGTTAATTGGCAGTTTTAATGAAATGGCCCAGAAACTCGAAAGTTATGAAGAACAAAATATTGAAGAGCTGACAGCGGAAAAAGCTAAGTTAGAAACTTTGGTATCAACGATTGCTGATGGCGCGCTTTTATTAGACGCAAATTTGCAGGTGATTTTAGTTAATCCGACGGGGATGCGGATTTTTGGATGGGAAGGCAAAAATGCGCTCGGAGTAAATGTTCTGAACATTTTGCCTTCGGAAGTGCAGCAGGAGTTGGGGAGACCGTTGCAGGAAATAGCTGCGGGCGATCGCGACGGCGGCGAATTTCGCATCTCTATGAGCCAACCAGTTAACCGTACAATTCGGATTGTTTTAACTACAGTCATTCTGCACAAAGCGCCCGGTGCTGAACCGCTGTGCAGAAGCTGCATCCGCCATGAGGAAGATACCTGTACTGAGCCACAACGCCCGGTAGCTGTAGAGTGTACTTTCTACGAGCAAACCTCCAAGCATCAAGGTTCAGGGAATTACCGAGAAAGTCTCAAAGGCATTGCAATGACAGTGCAGGACATCACTCGGGAAGTAGAACTAAATGAGGCTAAAAGCAATTTTATCAGCAATGTTTCTCACGAATTGAGAACACCTTTATTTAATATCAAATCTTTTATCGAGACTCTTCACGAGTACGGAGAAGACCTTCTAGAAAGCGAGCGCAGGGAATTCCTAGAAATTGCCAATCGAGAAACCGATCGACTAACTCGTTTAGTTAACGACGTGTTAGACTTGTCGCGGCTGGAATCCTGCCGAGTTTATCACTTGGAGGCTGTTGACCTCCCGCAAGCTGTGGAACAAACCCTGCGGACTTATCAGTTAAATGCTAAGGATAAAGGCATTGAATTAGAGCAAGAAGTTGACCCGTATTTGCCACCTGCGTTAGGTCATTACGATTTGTTACTGCAAGTATTTGCAAATTTAGTAGGAAATGCCTTAAAATTTACTCAGTCCGGCGGCAAGGTGGCAATTCGAGCGTATTTGCTAGAGTCGGAGGCGCCCACCCACAAAGACGGCCAATCCGGGAACCAAAACTTGTCACCGGATGCCCAACATTTTCCGGTAGTGCGGATCGAAATTTCTGATACTGGAATTGGCATAGATCCTGAAGACCAACAAGCAATCTTCGATCGCTTTTTCCGGGTAGAAAACCGAGTACACACCCTAGAAGGAACGGGATTAGGTCTTTCTATTGTCAGAAACATTATTGACAAGCACCACACTAAAATTAATTTAGTTAGCGAAGTTAATGTGGGTACGACTTTCTGGTTTGACTTGGCAGTTTATCAGCCGAAACACACAGTAGAGATGGAAAATTCTTGGCCCGTGGAAGCAACGGTGGAAAGTGAAACAATTGCGAGTCATATTAAGTAAAGAGGACTTACCCACAGCCTTCTACATATAGCGTTTGGTAGGGGCAATCCCCCGTGGTTGCCCCTCTTCATAGGATGGTTGCGTAAGTTCTGGTAAATTAACCCTATTCAACGTCAAACCCGATGGCTATTAGAACCCAGACTTCTTAAAGAAGTCTGGGTTCTGGGTGTTCGGTTTTTTTAGGTGTGTCTACTGAGTTATCATTGGAGTTTAGGCTAAACGGTACGATCGCACTCAAGCCTCCCGATTAATCAGCCTGACCCAATGCTGACATCATCAGTGTGGATTATCTTTAGCTGTCGTATCTAAGCTCAATTTTACCGATAAAACTACATACCAACACCAATAAGTACCAACCCCAAATAATCCCCCCTCTGTCAAATTAGTCATTAGCATAAATGTTAATAGATACAAAGGCAAAGCTGACTCGGGAAAACTTTCTTTAACTAGGTACTTTATACCTCTAAATATATTATTAATAAATGACAAAATCAACAACAACAATCCGCCCCAACCCAGTTGGCAAAGAATATCTATAAAACCATTGTGAGAGTGGGGTGGCACAAAACCAGTTTTAGCTACTATAATTCCGTAAGCTGGGTTTTCCAAGCCACGCCAAGGCTGCCAAAATCCTGCCACCCCATAACCAAATATGGGATTATTTTGATTAACTCGATCAATAATTAAAGGCCAAAAATCGGTTCGACCCGTTAAAGTCATATCTTTTCCCAAACCATCCACAACAATAGCCTCTAAATTATTTAACACCAAAATACTTATACCTATACTACCCACCAAAAATAAGATAAAGCAGACAAAAGCCCATTTTACAGGTAATTTTTTTAAGAGGGCTAAATAACTCCACAAACTGATTAATACCACTGTCAAAATCCGACTAGCACCACTACAACCTTTTTGCAATGCTACTAAAGCTATTAAAGTTATAAATAAGGATAAATAGCGATATTTACGGTCTTTAACAGCATATAAAATCCATAAGGAAGCTGTATTAGCCATTTGAAAAGAAAAAGGGTTTTTATGGCCTAAAACTCCCGACCAACAACCGTCGAGACCGGGATTTGGTTTCACAACTACCCATAAGGCCAATAAACCACTTAGCCATCTCAATAATCCATAAATGTCCACCCAACTATACTGTTTCCCTACATAAATAGAAACCAGTGTTACTCCCCAAATAGCCAAACTAGCCCGGAAAGAAATTTCAGGAGTTTGTGACCACAACCCTGATAAAGTCATCAGCAACAAAAAAACACATAAAAAAGGGTCTCCTGAAATTTCTTTAATGGCTACATAAACTAACTTTTTGGTAGTTTTAGTTAAGCGGGGAAATATCATTAATATCATGGCCCCATAAATGGCTATTTGACCAATCATCGTTGGGGGTGTAGTTTCTAAGTTGGAGAAAACGTTAGGATGAAGTTTGGTAAAGGGCATGGCTATGATACCAGATCCACCAGTTATGGTAAAAAAAAGTATCCCCACAAAAATCTTTTCTAAGGTGGCAGCAAATTTGGGATGGCGTGCGACTAAAATATAAATAGTCACACAGACGATAAGCGTTAAACACAATAGCATCAACCCAAACATCGGTACCCTTAAAATATCTTTCATGGCTTTACCTCTATCATCAAATTTGTTACTACCTATGAAATGGCTTACCCTTCCTGCCTTACAAGTGCCACTGCTGGCGCTGGTACTCACTCTCTCCTACCCTCAAACCAACTTCGCTCAGTCCCCAGCCCCCCCAATAAGTATTAATACTGATTACTATCTAGGTGGTGGAGACAATATTAGAATTGATATCTACGATCTGCCCCAGCTTAGTGGGGTGTATCAAATTCCCGCTGGGGGAGCTATTCAAATCCCGGTTATTGGTAGTGTTTCCCTTCAAGGATTAACTTTAGAACAGGCAGCCCAAGCTATCACTAGAGCTTATGGCCGGGTCGTAAAAAGGCCTATAGTTACCATCAGCTTACAAGCTGCCCGCCCGCTCAATATTTGGTTGTCGGGTGAAATAAGTCGTCCCGGATCCTACTCATTGCCCCTAGCTAATGGAGGTGGAAATACACCATCAGTTCAGTTTCCCACGATCCCTCAAGCTTTAGAAAAAGCTGGCGGTATTCGAGCTAGCGCTGATATCCGCCGAGTAATTGTCCGACGTCGTGTCAAGGCTAACCAACAAATAACTCTCACTTATAACCTGTGGGATTATTTACAAACGGGTCAAACAAGCCAAGACATCACGTTGCGAGATGGAGATCAAATCTTGGTTCCCCCTCAAGAAACAATTAATTTAGCAGAAACAAATCAAGTTAGTGAATCTACTTTTTCTATACCAGCAGAGCAACCCCGTAGTGTCTCAGTATTCGGAGAGGTAAAGCGTCCCGGTAGATATGTAGCGCTCGGTGGTGATACCCAAAATGGTCAAAGAACCAGCGGACAACCGACCATCATTCGAGCTCTACAACTAGCTGGTGGCATCACATCAATCGCTGATATTCGGCAAATCCAACTCCAACGTTATACTAGAAATGGCAAACAACAAATCCGCACTATTAACCTTTGGCAATATTTGCAAGAACAAGATACCTCTCAAGATACTATACTACAAGAAGGGGATATCATCTTTGTCCCGACAGCGACGGCGATCGACCCTGGAGAAGTTTCGGTTCTAGCTACTGCTAGCTTTGCACCGGGGACTGTGCAAGTGAGTGTTATCGGAGAAGTCAATACTCCGGGTGGGCTCAAATTACCTCCTAATACTACCTTAAATCAAGCAATTATGAGTGCGGGGGGTTTCAGACTAACTCGTGCTAACTCTAGATCCGTGGAACTGATCAGGCTGAATCCTAATGGAACTATATCCCGATCGGAAGTAGCAATTAATTTGAATCAAGGAATCGATGCTCAAACCAACCCACTGATTCAAGATAATGACATAATTATAGTGGGACGTTCGAGGACTGCTACCTTGGTAGACACCATTAACACTGTTCTCACACCCGCTGGTAGTATTATTGGTGGACTTCTCGTTCCCACCCGACTAATAGAGCTACTGAGACTCTTAGGAAATTAGGAATTTCATAACATTTTTGCTATGGATAAAAAACTGTTGTCTTCCCTCAAGAATGACCTTAATGGTCAATATTTGTCAGTTCCCTCGGCTAATTACCTAGCTAGTACCCCAGCAGAGGATGACCAAGTTCTTGATATGAATTGGGTACTAGCTGTCGTCAAACGTCGCCTTCTGGTGATGGGCATAGTAGCTGCCAGCATAGCTACTTTAAGCGGTAGTTTCGTGCTCATGGCTGCCAAACAATCTATTAACGAGTATGAAGGAAAATTTACAGTTTTAGCAGAACCCATTACGGCTGACGATCGGCTATCAAAGCTCTTGGTTCAAGCTCAAAATAATAGTTTAGGTATCACAGACTTGAACAAAATTAAATCATCAGCGGAAGACGGTTCCTCGGTGGATTATCAAAGTTTAACGCGGGTTTTAAAAAGCCCAGAAGTTTTACTACCCTTAGTTAATAATTTGCAGAAAAAATATCCAAAGTTTGACTATAAAAATCTCAACAAGCGATTGACAATCGAACGTGTTACTTTCTTGAAAGATGGGAAGCAGGGGGCTACTAAACTCCTAAATATTAGCTACCGCGATCGAGATCCAAAGCGCATCCAATATGTGCTGGATGAAACTGCAAAATATTACCTAGAATATATGGGCAAACAGCGTTTAAAAGTTAGCCAAAAAAGTATTGATTTTATCGATCGCCAAATGCCACCACTCCAGCAGAAAGTTGATAACTTGCAACAAGAATTACAAATGTTAAGAGTTCAGTATAACTTTAATCAACCAGAACTACGCAGCCGCAGCCTATCAGATCAGCTAGATAATTTAACTAATCGTCGCCTAGAAGTGCAAGGACAACTGGCAGAAAGTAGGCTTCAATATGAAAGCTACAAAAAAAGAGCGTTAACGGGCGATAATCGTTGGATTGTTGATATTAGCCCGAAATCTTATGAAAATTTAATTAGCAAAGTAAATGAGATAGAGGCGCAATTAGCTTTAAGCTCTACTCAATTTTATGAAAATAGCCTTCCCATTCAATCTTTGCGGGAAAAGCAGCAAAGTTTGCGTGAGTTAATGAAAAGAGAAGCTGATACTGTCCTCTTGCAGATGCAATCACAACTAAAACAGTTGGAAGCTCGCGAGCGAGTGATAACTAATAGTCAAAACTTACTGCAAGCAAAAATCACTCAGATGCCCCAAGCTCAACGTCGCTATGATGACCTACAATTAAAACTAGAACTAGCTAAGGATACTCTCAAACTCTTCCTCGAAAAACAAAAAGCTTTACAACTAGATGCTGGTCAAATTGATGGCTCTTGGCAAATTATATCTAAACCACAGTTAGTCACAAACGAAAATGGTGAGTTCCAGCCAGTAACAGAAAAACCAACCCGTCGCCACCTAGCAATCGCGATCGTTATTAGCACTTTACTAGGCATTGCTGTAGGTTTCCTAGTAGAAGTTTTAAATACTGTTTTCCATACTCCAGAAGAAATTAAATCAGCAACTAAACGCCCTCTTTTGGGAGTCATTCCGATCGCCAAAGCGATGAAAATTAAATCTCGGAGAGGTGAAAGTGTTCCACCTACATTCACTAGCGTAAGTTCAAATACTAACAGTGCAAGCTTAAAACGAATAATAGTTTCAAATTCCAAAGATTTTCCTGTGGTCGAGGCATTTCACTACTTATACACAAATATTCAATTATTAAATGCTGACAACCCAATAAGTTCTTTAACCATCACTTCGACTATTAAAGGTGAGGGTAAGTCCACTGTAGCACTTTATTTAGCTAAAACTGCTTCTGCTGTTGGTAAACGAGTATTATTAGTGGATGCTAATATGCGTTTGCCTCAACTGCACACATACCTTGGCTTATCAAATATCAAAGGTTTAAGTAATGTTTTAAGTTCGGATTTAAGCTTAAATGAGGCTATTCAGCGATTACCCGACGATGACAATCTTTTTGTCCTCACTGCAGGTACTATTCCCGCCGATCCAATTAAATTACTTTCTTCGAGAAAGATGCACTATTTAATGGAACAATTCCTAGCCTTATTTGATTTAGTCATTTACGATACGCCGCCTTTAATGGGTTTAGCAGACGGTCATTTACTAGCTTCTCAAACTGATGGTACAGTGCTGATAGTAAAAATAGAAAAAACCGATCGCGGTCTGGTAAGCAAAGCTTTAGATCAACTAAATGTGGCCGATTTTAAAGTATTGGGAGTAGTAGCTAATGGGGTCAAATAACGAATGCTAAAATGGAGTTAGATAGGGAAAGGAAGAAGTAAAACAATTGGAGATTTTTGATTGGCGAGAGGTATTAACTTACTAGATAAGCTGTTGTGCATCTAAATCGTATTTTTTGTGCGGGCTTTCTGGCCCACCCCACAAGAACTTTATCAAATTTTAGTTCACAGTTTAAATGTGCAACAGCTTAGGGGTTTGGAGTTAGCCTATACTGGGATTCTTTTTGGAAACTGGTATAAGAAGTGGATGTAAAATCCCAAATAAGTAAATCAAGTTAATTAAACGTAAAACGATCGCACTTTTACCACCCCCACTTCTTAAAGAAGTCGGGGTGGTAATTAGATCAAGACTTAAGAAAGAGTCTTTCTAGCACGTTCCGATCGCTCTTCTGCGGTATCCATAACATCCGCCATTTTATCCACCATTTCCCCTGGGTAATTTTCTAGTACCCGAGTAGAAAGTGAAATTCGGCCACGACTTTCATCGAGGTCAACCACGATCGCTTTCAGGGGTTGACCGGGAGCAAACACCTTTCCAAGGTTATCAATATATTTTTGGCTAACTTGCTTGATGTGCAGCAAACCGCTAACTCCTTCCAAGTCCACAAACACGCCAAAAGGCTTGATGCTGCTGACTTTTCCTTCCACCAACTGACCAATTTGCAAGTCCTTGAAAGCATTGGATTGAGTGGCCATCCGCTGGGAAAGTACGAGTTTTTCTCGTTCGCGATCGACCTCCAAAAAATTAACGCTCAAAGATTGACCGATCAGCGATTCTAGGTTATCGCGATCGACTAAGTGCGATCGGGGAATAAAGCCGCGCATTCCCTGAACATCTACAGTCACGCCGCCCTTATTTGCCCCAGAAACCCGCACCTGAAGAACTTTACCGGTTTCCTGCAATTCAACTAAATCTTCCCAAGCTTGCTGAATTTGTAACTGCCGCAGAGACAAAGTAACTTGGCCATCTGCATCTTGTTCGCGGATAATCAAAAAGTCCCGTTCCTCGTCCAGCGGAACCACTTCCGACAAATCCGTTACTGTTCTCAAAGCAGCCTCTTCGATCGGCAAAAAAGCCGAAGACTTGCCGCCGATATCAACATACGCGCCGTTTGAGTCGTACTCGAACACTTTGCCGCGCACTACTTGTCCCTTCTGGAACTCATAATTGTGCTGTTCGAGGGCTTTAGCAAAATCATCCATTGAAAAGGATGCTTTTGCGCTTTGAGAACCTGTAGATTTGGAATTCATGTCAGTTTAGTTGTCAGTTGTCAGTAATTTAGTTGGCAGTCGTCAGTAGAAAAAATTTTCCCACTCTCCCCATCTCCCTATCTCCCCATCTCCCACTCTCTAGGCTGGTTGAAGTTGCTGATGAAATAGCTGCTTCACCTGCATCCACGAGTCGGCTGCTGCCGTAGCGTCGTAACTGCCGCGGTGGTCGCAGAAGAAGCCGTGATCGGCATTGTAGCGGAAAATTTGGTGAGAAATACTGTGTTTTTGCAATTCTGCGGCGATTTGGTCAACTTGTTCTAAGGGAATGCTGGGGTCTTGAGTGCCAAAAAAGGCGTAGAGAGTGCCTTTAATGTCTGCTGTGCGGGCGATCGTGGGGGTGCCGCCGCCGGGGGTTTGGGTGGCGATACCGGCGCCGTAGAACGACGCTGTAGCCTTGATTTCGTGCAAAGTAGCGGCAAGGTAGGCGACGTGCCCTCCAAAGCAGAAACCGATGCAGCCAAAACCTTCTGGTTTGACTGAGGGTAGAGTTTTGAGGTACTCGATGGTGGCTTGGATATCGCCCAGAAGTTCGGAAGCGGTGGTTTTTTCTTTGTATTCTCTGCCGATTTGGATAGCTTCGGGTGTGTAGCCGGTTTCAAAGCCGGGGGCTTGACGCTGGTAAATGGCTGGGGCGATCGCCACATATCCTTCTTTTGCTATTCTTTCAGTAACTTCCCGGATGTGCGAGTTGACGCCAAAGATTTCTTGAATCACGATAACTGCGGGAAATTGCCCTGGGGAGGTTGGCTGGGCTAGGTATGCAGCTATTTGCAAATCCCCGTTAGGAACTGTGATGTTTTTGGTGCTAATTTCGGCTTTTGTCATAGGTTGTTTTAAGGTAAATGCCACTCTACTGATTTTAAGTTAATTTGGGGATTTTGTATGCAATTTGCCAATAACATTTTTCGGAACCGCGAAGCACAAATACCGCAAATATGGCAGGTAAAATTCGCTTATTGTTGAAGGTTTAGGTTTCGCTGAATAAGTTGTGGCAAATCACTCCTAGCAATTAATTGGGATTCAATTTCGGTAAAAGATAAGTTGTGGTCTGTGATTTTCTAAAGCATAGATTTTGATAAGTCTACGACTTGGCAGCTTTTATATGGCTTTTTCGTTAGAAATTAGAGATAAGTGTCTAAGTCGTTAGCTGTTGAATATGAGCTAATTTTTTTTGATATATCGGAGTTGTTTTTTAATCGCTTTGCTTTCTGGTTGGCGGAATCGTTTGAGGAGATTGATTCCGGCTAGGACTCAAGTCTAAGTTACGATCGCCCCGCCGAACAAAGTCATCCAACCAGTTGAGGAGATTGATTCCGGCTAGGACTCAAGTCTAAGTTACGATCGCCACGCCGAACAAAGTCATCCAACCAGTTGAGGAGATTGATTCCGGCTAGGACTCAAGTCTAAGTTACGATCGCCCCGCCGAACAAAGTCATGCAACCAGTTGAGGAGATTGATTCCGGTTAGGACTCAAGTCTAAGTTACGATCGCCACGCCGAAGAAAGTCATCTAACCCAAGGAAGACAGTATTTGGTTTTTTCCGCTGTGCGCTTGCTGTCAGGGTAAGATCGAAGGTATTGGTGGCGTAGAGCCCTTGATCGCAGAATATTTTTTGCTGAGTTTGCGTCTATGGGTAGGTGTGAAAATCGGAGTATCAAATTTTTCGGCTCAAACTCATGTGTAGCAAGAGTTTGATGCCCCTAGTGTGAAAACAAGATAGACGCAAAGTCTGAAAGCTTTACAGGATAAGGTTTTGGAGGGAATATGGAAAATCGGGTATTGACAAGCCGAAGGCTGGAATGGTACTTTTATTTTAGATGGACGCAACTGCACGTTGAAAACCAAATACACCAAGGCTTCTGGAACGGGCGGCCGGAAAAAACCTAAAACCCTATCAGGGATTGAAACGCAGGAATTGAACCTGATTTCAGCACAAGAAGTCGGCCGGAAAAAACCTAAAACCCTATCAGGGATTGAAACCTGGTGTATCAAAGACTTGCAGTTCTGGCCGCAATTCGCCGGAAAAAACCTAAAACCCTATCAGGGATTGAAACCCTGGGGCCTCCGGTGCTGATACACCGACCCGCGCCGGAAAAAACCTAAAACCCTATCAGGGATTGAAACTCCCCGACGTACTCAGAGCAATTCGAGAATTGCGCCGGAAAAAACCTAAAACCCTATCAGGGATTGAAACCCAGAAATCCTCCCATTTTGGCTTTATCACTTTCGTTAAGCCGGAAAAAACCTAAAACCCTATCAGGGATTGAAACAAGCTTTCATTATTAAGGACGACACGGAAAGAGAATGCCGGAAAAAACCTAAAACCCTATCAGGGATTGAAACATGCTGGAAAAAGAAGTACGGGAACTGCAATCAAGCCGGAAAAAACCTAAAACCCTATCAGGGATTGAAACTGCGCCGAGGAAATTCGCAGGGAATGGCACGAGGCCGGAAAAAACCTAAAACCCTATCAGGGATTGAAACACCATTGCCAGCTCCGGCTGATATGGTGGAAAGGCCGGAAAAAACCTAAAACCCTATCAGGGATTGAAACTTAATACCCTCCAATGTAATTTCAGAAGAAACTCGGCCGGAAAAAACCTAAAACCCTATCAGGGATTGAAACTGAAGCAGCATAATGAAAAATAACTGGGAAGGTATGCGCCGGAAAAAACCTAAAACCCTATCAGGGATTGAAACACAGAAAGATGGCTGGTAAGTTACATAAGAAGTACAGCCGGAAAAAACCTAAAACCCTATCAGGGATTGAAACAACCGCTGGGGCAAGTGGATAGCTGCTACGGTAGTGCCGGAAAAAACCTAAAACCCTATCAGGGATTGAAACTGGGTATATGAGGAAGTTTTACCTTCAATTGAAGAGCCGGAAAAAACCTAAAACCCTATCAGGGATTGAAACGGACGCATTGCAGCTACCGGGCGATTCTCTATATGCCGGAAAAAACCTAAAACCCTATCAGGGATTGAAACGCGCCCGAAACTTTGTTAGTAATACTATCGTAAAGCCGGAAAAAACCTAAAACCCTATCAGGGATTGAAACTAATGACATCAAAGTCACATAATACTGAGGTACGCCAAAGCCGGAAAAAACCTAAAACCCTATCAGGGATTGAAACTCCAGTAATCCTCCACAATTAGGTGGCGGTGTTTCGCCGGAAAAAACCTAAAACCCTATCAGGGATTGAAACGTGGTAAGCTTTCGAGGCGCTTGAGCGCTCGATAAAGCCGGAAAAAACCTAAAACCCTATCAGGGATTGAAACAAATTTACTGCTTGAAAAATCTTCTGTTTCTGCTCCTGCCGGAAAAAACCTAAAACCCTATCAGGGATTGAAACATTTCTGCTCGCTCTAATTCTCTTGATAAAATTGAGCCGGAAAAAACCTAAAACCCTATCAGGGATTGAAACTTTTGGGGCACTAGCCTAACTCAGGCTGCTATCGCCGGAAAAAACCTAAAACCCTATCAGGGATTGAAACTTATCAATTTTCTTTTCTCTTTCAAGTTGCTGAGCGCCGGAAAAAACCTAAAACCCTATCAGGGATTGAAACAAATCCCTCGGCAACTACGAAAACTGCAAATTGGGCCGGAAAAAACCTAAAACCCTATCAGGGATTGAAACAAATCAAAACTGTTACTTGGAGCTAAAGGCGGCTTTCGCCGGAAAAAACCTAAAACCCTATCAGGGATTGAAACACCACCAATTGCAAGCAAGAACTGAAATTCTCGATGTTTCAAGCCGGAAAAAACCTAAAACCCTATCAGGGATTGAAACGTAAGTCTGCGCTTTGGATTCAGCCCAAACACGCGCCGGAAAAAACCTAAAACCCTATCAGGGATTGAAACATCAATTCCATATCATTGTGGAGATTATCTACCGCCGGAAAAAACCTAAAACCCTATCAGGGATTGAAACGAATTCTTGTTAGGAAAAAAGTTTTTATTGTATGCCGGAAAAAACCTAAAACCCTATCAGGGATTGAAACTGAATTTTAGTTAATAAATGATGGGGGAATCCCCGCCGGAAAAAACCTAAAACCCTATCAGGGATTGAAACCTTTGTAAGAGGTTTATTGATTAATAATGAATCGCCGGAAAAAACCTAAAACCCTATCAGGGATTGAAACATGAGAGGTATTCTATCTCTCAACTACAAGCTATAATGCCGGAAAAAACCTAAAACCCTATCAGGGATTGAAACGCAGCGGCCAAAATCAGCATACCCGCCCCAGGCTGCCGGGCCGGAAAAAACCTAAAACCCTATCAGGGATTGAAACTTCTAAAACAGACTGCTGTTTTTTTTCAAAGGCCGGAAAAAACCTAAAACCCTATCAGGGATTGAAACCTGAGTTTTAACCGAAGTGCCTGGATAATTTCATCGCCGGAAAAAACCTAAAACCCTATCAGGGATTGAAACTATCCAGTCTCCGGTGTAGTTCTGAAAGCCTTTCCCGGTCGGAAAAAACCTAAAACCCTATCAGGGATTGAAACTTACCCGGAGATTCAGTTGGTATCGCTTGACGCGCCGGAAAAAACCTAAAACCCTATCAGGGATTGAAACCAAAGCGCACAACTCAGAAACACGCAAACCCGCATAGTGCCGGAAAAAACCTAAAACCCTATCAGGGATTGAAACGTTGGCGCTCTCATTGGTAGCGCTGATCTAAAAGCCGGAAAAAACCTAAAACCCTATCAGGGATTGAAACAGCCACTTGCCCGCCTATCCGACCTTAACGAGCGCCGGAAAAAACCTAAAACCCTATCAGGGATTGAAACAAAACTTTTGTTCTTGCTTCATGCTGATCGGCTCCGCCGGAAAAAACCTAAAACCCTATCAGGGATTGAAACGGCGGGGTAGGTTAGTAGGGATGCACTGGCGGTCGGCCGGAAAAAACCTAAAACCCTATCAGGGATTGAAACCTTTCTCGATTCACTCTCACAGGTAGGACAGTTAGGGCCGGAAAAAACCTAAAACCCTATCAGGGATTGAAACTTGATATTTTTCCACCGCAGCCCGATCGCCTCGGGCCGGAAAAAACCTAAAACCCTATCAGGGATTGAAACTTGTATTGCTGAAACTTTACCCACCAATTACAAAAATCGCCGGAAAAAACCTAAAACCCTATCAGGGATTGAAACTCATGAGTCGGCAACAGGATTTTATTAAAAAGAATGCCGGAAAAAACCTAAAACCCTATCAGGGATTGAAACTCGTGGATGAATGACACGGGGCAATTTTCGAGCCGCCGGAAAAAACCTAAAACCCTATCAGGGATTGAAACAGAAAGATGTCATCTGTGTCTCGTTCGCAGGTTAAGCCGGAAAAAACCTAAAACCCTATCAGGGATTGAAACCCCTACTGGTTGCCGGAACATCTCAGACCACTCCGCCGGAAAAAACCTAAAACCCTATCAGGGATTGAAACAATTTAATGCTGCGAGATTTTCGCACCAATTTAGCCGGAAAAAACCTAAAACCCTATCAGGGATTGAAACATCGCACCTTTGAAACTTACTGCCAAAGTGAGTGCCGGAAAAAACCTAAAACCCTATCAGGGATTGAAACAATAATCCATGTGCCGTACCATTTCCAGTTACTCGGCTGCATGCCGGAAAAAACCTAAAACCCTATCAGGGATTGAAACGTTGAACAAACTCCACCGCGCTTGGTTTGCTCGAGCCGGAAAAAACCTAAAACCCTATCAGGGATTGAAACATTGGGCGCTGCTAGCTCCCAGGGGTTTCGGCGGTGATTGAGCCGGAAAAAACCTAAAACCCTATCAGGGATTGAAACAAGAAAAGCCCACGCCGACGGGCCATCAAAATCGCCGGAAAAAACCTAAAACCCTATCAGGGATTGAAACTCCTTCCCTTCTCCGGGGCGCGTTCCCTCTGGGCTTTTTCGCCGGAAAAAACCTAAAACCCTATCAGGGATTGAAACAATCAGGCAACTCTGACAGGAACGCGGCTATCCAAAGCCGAAAACAACCTAAAACCCTATCAGGGATTGAAACTATGGGTCAAGCTAGTTAGCGCTTGAATGGCAAGTGTACGCCGAAAACAACCTAAAACCCTATCAGGGATTGAAACGCCAAATCCCTTCAAGATTGTTGCGAGAATATTGAAGCCGAAAACAACCTAAAACCCTATCAGGGATTGAAACTTGTATCTTCCGAGCGAATCTTCCTGCCAATCTGGCCGAAAACAACCTAAAACCCTATCAGGGATTGAAACATTGGTGTAGAGCCAGGATAGGCGATGAGTGCAGACGGCCGAAAACAACCTAAAACCCTATCAGGGATTGAAACAACCCCTAAAGCATACTACTTTTAATACTACTTTTGCCGGAAAAAACCTAAAACCCTATCAGGGATTGAAACCCAGCACTTCCTACACTCTCGCCACACTCTCGTAGCCGGAAAAAACCTAAAACCCTATCAGGGATTGAAACCTTTTATACTATGGCAAGTGAACTAAAAAATCAAGCGCCGGAAAAAACCTAAAACCCTATCAGGGATTGAAACATAGAAGCAAAAGCGAAACTGGTTGCGCTTTTGCCAGAGCCGGAAAAAACCTATTTCCCCATCTAGGGCTTGAAAGACCCAAACTACAAAATTATTGGCTCAAAAATAGACCTCTCCTCTCTCTTTCTATCTCCTCCCATAACCTCAAGCAATCGATCGACTACACGCCTCCAAGTAAAATTTTCAGCCACAAAAGCCGGGCCCGCAACCCTCGCTTTCGCAGCCAATCCAGGCTGTTCGATCGCCCTTTGCATCAAATCAGTCAAATGTTCCCACTCAGGAGCTAATATAAATAAGGTTTCCCCGTCACTTACCACACTCATAAATTTACTTTCAATCCGCAGTGCAAAGTCCGATCGCGTAAAATCATCTGTAGGGCCGCCCGCAGTGCAAATAACCGGCAAACCGCAAGCTGCAGCTTCCAACACCGGCAGATTAAAACCTTCTGCCAAATAGGGAGAAACATAAACATCTGCTGCTTGGTAAAACTCAGCTATTTGAGCAAAAGATAGCTGGCTACCAGTATAAATTAATCTTGGTAAAACCCTCGCTCTTTCGGCATCGTTGAGCACAACTCGGCAGGCTTGGGCAATCTCGTCTCTCGACGGATAAAGCAGTTCAGAACCTTTTAAAACTAATCTCGCATCGGGATATTTGTCAACTACCGCAGCGAAGGCTTTTAATAAAGGGCGAATACCTTTGCGATCGGTTTGTCCTCCGATGTTTAAAAATATAAAATAGTTTGACCAGCCCAAGCTTTGGCGCAGTGATTGACGCCGATCGCCCGCAGCAGGATAATAAATCTGAGGATCGACTCCCAAAGGTACAACGGCAATGCGATCGGCCTCAACTCCGCTGCGAATTAAGCCGGCTTTTGACCACGCCGACGGTGTAATAATTTTCGTTTCTGAGTTAACCGGAGTTTGGGCGATCGACTTAACACCCATCGCCTGTAATACTGAACTCGTAACAATCCCCCATTCTGTGGCTGCAAATACCCAAGTTTGAGCGCTGCTGGATGCCGAGAAGTCCCACGGGCAGTACATTCGCAGGGTAACATCCGCTGACTGATTTACCCCAGGGCTCTTAATGCTGCGAAGTAATGTTTCATTTGGGCGATCGAATAAACTAATTTTCGTCTCCCAAGCTGCGTCAATGTAGGGCATATCGCGGTGGAAAAGCTCAATTTTTCCTCGCGGGCGAGCGAGCATTTCCAGCAGTTGAAATTGATTGGCTACGCAATAGGAATGATAAATAAAACGCCAGCCTTCAACAATAATCTGCAATTCAAAACTCCCGCTTTTGGAATTAAAAATTTAACTAATAATCAGAAATTGGTAATTAGTAATTAGCCAGCAAAAATTACCAATTACCAATTACCAATTACCAGAAAGAATAGGTTTACAGCCAGAACCCCGATCAGGAGAAATTAAAAGAAGACTGTTCATTACTCCAATCCTCTTCCTTCCAGGTAGATGTCGGTATCCCAGGTCAACTGTCAACTGTCAACTGTCAACTGTCAACTGTCAACTGTCAACTGAACAATTCCTTACTTAATCACTTGCCAATCCATAATCCGCCACTGTCCCTCTTGACGGATCAAGTCGTAGCGCACCCGCAGGTTTTCGTTGCGCGAAGAAACGAGTTGAGAACGATCGAACACTTCGGCTTTTTCCGAGACTTGTGCTTCTACTTGGGCGCGATCGGGATTAGTCGGATTTGTGGTAACTCCATTAACTTGCAGCTTGTGTACATAACGCTGGTGCGCGTTGTTACGCTGTTGAGCTTCTGCCATCAATTGCCAGCGAGACAAAGCCGGTTCTGTGAGAACTCGCCTTAATTCTTCGACAGCGTGATTGGGGCCCAAAGCCGCTGCTTTCGCCGATAGCCAGCCTTGAACTAAGTCTTTTGCTGCTACCTCATTGATTTCTCCCGACACTGCGCCTGCAGCGCTCGGCTCTGGGGCCGCGGCCACGGCAGGGATTTCCAGCGGCGGTTCTTCCAGGCGGACGAGGGCTTGCTCTCCTTGGAGGGGGCCCGATAGGGCTTGCATCGCGCTAGCCAAGAGACTGAGTATTAACCACAAAAGTAACAGGCTCACGACACCTGCGACTAGAAACAAAGCCAGCCTGTTTGGAGGCATGGACTTGACTTGGGCGGTAATTTCTGCTGCCTTGGTGCGCGCTCGATCGGCAAAATCGCCCTTTAGCCCTTTGCCGGTTGCTCCGCTTCGCCCTGAATGTTGGCGTCTGCGATGTTTGGAAGTCGATTCTGCTGGGTGTGGCACTGTCGCTATCGGGATAGACACGGGGGCAACAGCGCTAGGCGCGGCCACCGTTGCCTGGGATTTCGCGCCCGAAGCTGCGGTGGAAGCGTCGCCCGGTACGGGGGTCAAGGTGACTGTACTGGCTCCCTGCTTGGCTGTGGGTGGCTGTGCCGGTATGGCAGCGGGCGATCGGCCTGCTGTCGGTTGCAGTCGCCCTGGCTGCTTGCCGGCGCGGGGCTGCACGACGACCCATTCGTTGGCGGTTTCTGCGTCCTGTGGCAAAGCTTCTAGGTAAGCTTGTACTTTCGGGTCAGCAAAGTAGTCTTTCAAGGACACTGACTCGTTGGCCAAGTCGCGGAAGTGGGGAAACACTTCTTCTTGTAGCCAATGTTCGGCGTACAAGCACAATCCGGGCAACAAGTCGGGTGAATCTTGGGAATGTTCGCGAATGAAGGCCAGGGGTTCTTTTTCCGAACTCAGTTCGAGGGCTCTGCTGGCTTCTTCTGTTTGGCCCAGCAGCAGGGAACAGACGGCTTTTTCCAGGTGAACGTCTTGGCGGCGACCGAGCTGCATCAGCATCAGCTTGGCGCGACGGATCATCGATGGCTGTCTGGCGGCAAATCCTTGGGCTAACAGGGTGTAGACCGAGAGGTAAGTGGCGACTGCGGAGGGGCGGCCGGCTTCGGCTTCAAATAGCGCCTGCTGCTCGCTGCTGGTTAGGTGTTTACGCATTTGCTGCACGAACCGGAGGAAGTCTTCTATTCCTAAACCGGATCGATCGTCTCCCGAACCGTCGATACCGCCTCGTTCTTGAAGCATTTCTCGCAGGATTTCCAGTCCCTTGCGACGCTCGGCGACTTTTTCTTCGGGAAGCGATAATAGCTCTAAAATGTTGTACGGACGGAGTTTGTATATGTCGGCTTGCATTTCACCCCTCACGCTTGCAAATAGGCTTTCGCGCAGCAGCAATTCTTGACCTGCTTCTAATGATTTTGCGGCATTTTCGTACTGACCTTGCTGCCACTGTTCGCGGCCGAGTTCTAGACAGGCAAGGCTGACGGTTAAAACTATATCTGGCCTCACGAGCTGAGGGTCGCCGAAACGACCTTCTGCGATCGCGATGCTGCCATTGTTAAGATACGGGCGACCCAGCTTCTGTACGAGTTCGTATTCTCCCAGTTCTTGCAGTATGAGCAGGGCTCCTACGAATTGGTTGTCATCGATTTCAATACTTGGAGTGTGGGGGTCGGGAGCAGCCTCTAAAGCCTTGGACTCTGCCGGAGCGGTTTCTCCTGCGTCTTGCAGGAAGGTGGCCGGGCCTGCTGAGGTTTTTGACCTCTGGTGCTTGGCTTCCTGTGCGGCTTCCGACTCTCGATCGTAAGTTTTGGCTAAAAAACTGGCATCGTAAGCTTTGCGCCCCTCTGAGTCTGACAGAACGGCGCAGGCTTCATCGAGCAGTTGTTTGCGGGCGACGATCGCAACTTCGGAATACTCCCTGCGCGGAAGCTGTAAAGTTCGATCGCGGTGAGCCTGCTGCAACTGTTCGGCAGTAGCTTGAATCGGTAGACCCAAAATCCGGTAGTAATCTAGTGGAATTAACACTGTCCACTTCCCCAAAGCGCTAGCAACTGAATTAGCCTATCTTAAGTGAGATACTCCCGCAAACCAAATCAAAAATTCTGGTGTTGGCTTCCAACCACCTAATTCACGGTATGTTGGAGTTACCGTAGAGATCCTCTGATTTTTTTCCCTCTACAGCGTTTTACAGTGAGGAAAATGGAAAGCCCCACTGCCCCTGAGCTAAATGAGTTGTTTGACTCTTGAGCATTTTCGGGTTTGAGAGTAATGGAATTATATCATTGGTTGGCATGGGGTTTGGATGGGAGTTGGTTCTCCGAGTCCGGGCAATCCGCCCCGATGGCCAAACTCATTTTAACAATTGGTGAAGTGCTGCACAGCAAAGGTGCGATCGTTTTCTGCTGCGGTTGTGTCCCATCTCGGTTTAAATTTAGATGTCTAGGAAGCCGATCGTCGGGTATTAATTATTTATGGTTCAGGAACGGACTTTACCAGTTTTTGACGCGCAAAGCGTAACCATTTCTCGGGATGAGGGCTTGATGCTCTACGAGGATATGGTCTTGGGGCGCTATTTTGAGGACAAGTGTGCTGAGATGTACTACCGGGGCAAAATGTTTGGTTTTGTCCACTTGTACAACGGTCAGGAAGCTGTGTCTACTGGCGTGATTCGATCGATGCGTCGGGATGACACCGATTACGTCAGCAGCACCTACCGCGATCACGTTCACGCTTTGAGCGCGGGCGTCCCGGCGCGGGAGGTAATGGCGGAGTTGTTCGGGAAGGAAACTGGTTGCTCGAAAGGCCGCGGCGGTTCGATGCACATGTTTTCGGCCGAACACCGACTGTTGGGAGGTTATGCTTTTGTGGCTGAGGGGATTCCTGTAGCTACGGGGGCGGCTTTTCAATCGAAGTACCGGCGCGAAGCTTTGGGGGATGAAAGTTCCGATGGCGTGACTGCTTGTTTTTTTGGCGATGGTGCTGCAAATAACGGGCAGTTTTTTGAGTGTTTGAATATGGCGGCTTTGTGGAAGTTGCCGATTATTTATGTTGTGGAAAACAACAAATGGGCGATCGGGATGGCCCACGAGCGAGCTACTTCTGACCCGCTGATTTACAAGAAGGCTCATGCTTTTGGCATGGCTGGTTTTGAGGTTGATGGGATGGATGTTTTGGCGGTGCGGGAAGTGGCGAAAGAAGCTGTAGCGCGGGCGCGGGCCGGCGAGGGGCCGACTTTGATTGAGGCTTTGACTTATCGCTTTCGCGGCCATTCTTTGGCCGATCCTGATGAGTTGCGTTCTAAGGAAGAGAAGGAATATTGGTTTCCCCGCGATCCGATTAAGAAGTTGGCTGCTGAGTTGATCGATCGAACTTTGGCGACTGCTGAAGAATTGAAAGAGATCGATAATAAAATTCAAGCAGTAATTGACGATGCAGTGGATTTTGCTGAGAAAAGCGCCGAACCAGATCCTAGCGAATTGTATCGGTTTATCTATGCAGAAGATGAGTAAGCTGTTGTGCATTTAACTTGTATGTTTAGGGCGGGCAGGATGCCCAACCCCTACTCCCCACAAGAGTGATATATCCCCGTAGGGACACGGCGAAAGCCTTTGTCCCTACTGCACTTCCTAAACCAGAAATACGCTGTAATATCAAATCCGTTAGCATCGGAATAGTAAATCCGAGTTCACTGTTCACTGTTCACTGTTCACTGTTCACTGTTCACTGTTCACGGCGTCAACAGTCAACCGTCAACCGTCAACATAATTCCGGTGTAACCGGAAATGATATAAGACTTACGTACAAACTTTACTTGTAGGGTGTGCATTGCGAACCTTACTACCATCAATTGGGGCTAGAATCAAAGGTAGACTTTCTAGACGAAAAGAGGCGATATGATAAATCTCGATCGCGATCTAACTCAAGCCAGCAAAAATATGGGTGCAGTTCGAGTCAAAGTCAAGCTAACGAATGCCATTGATGAAGCCTTAGTGAGTCGAGGAGTGCTCAATCCAAATCTGTTGCGCGTGTACGAAGCAGAAGCACTGATAGATAGTGGCGCAGTCAGAACTGCGTTACCTGCGGATGTAGTAGAGCAGCTCGGTTTAAGAATTCGGAGTCAGGAAATAGCAAAATATGCTGATGGCCGACAAGAAACAGTGGGATTAACAGGGCCTGTTATCATTGAAATAGAAGGGCGCGAGACAATAGAGGCGGCAATGGTTTTAGGCGATATGGTGCTAATCGGTCAAACTGTGTTAGAAACTTTAGATTTGCTGGTAGATTGCAAAAATCAGCGTCTAGTTCCCAATCCCCAAAATCCCGAAAGACCTGTATTGAGAGTTTAATACTAAATGCCTTCTAGAAGTAGTTTCCTTGGATAGAATCAAGTTGAATATCGAGAGGTTCTGAAAATTATCTGAGCTTGTCAGAACCAAGCTTATCTTTAAAGAGTTGTGCTTGATTTCTTACCATGTCCCTCGACTTCCCCAGTCCTCACTTATTTCTTTTACAGCATATTCCATGTAGATGTATATCGCCAGAAACCGGGTTTCTTGAACTGAATGATTACCAGAGGCGAGAACTGTAAAGAAACCCGGTTTCTCTGGTGTACTTAATAAACCTGGAATACGCTATATCTGCTATTCCTTGATTGAGAGAAAGATAAACGCCTGAGAAGTCGGCGCAAAATAAATAAACACAGTAAAACCCCGACTGGACAGTCTGAGTTACAAGCTTGTTAAATATTGCTATCCAAGGAACTTTAGCCCAAGAACCATTCCCTGCAGAAGCTTTTACCCTATAGATTTCTGGTAATTCCAATGAAGCACTTATTGATTTCGGCACTACATTTCTGACATAACTAGCAAATGAATGTCCCTGGAAGTTTTCATTACTGACCAATGGATATTTCTAAAGGATTTTTTCAATGGACTCTCTAAGCGTCATAACCAATAATTAATGTTGCATCTTCAATTTAATTATCGTGCCTCACCAGCAGCTTTCAAATATTAACCCTGCCGATAACCTAGAGTATAACCCTTAATTATACCGCAACTGCGGTATAACATTTTATACCAGGTGTCAACTCCCGCAAACTACCGCAAGATTACCCGATCGCCCATCCTGTATATCGCAGCAAATGCAGCGCCACCCCCAACCCGCAAATCTCCCTTGCAGAAAGTAGCACAAACGTGATACGGTATAAGCTTGTGTCCAAATAACACCAGTTCATGCCAAAACTCAAAACTCGCAAAGCAGCCGCAAAGCGCTTTAGAGCGACCGGCAGCGGTAAAATTGTGCGCCGTAAAGCTTACAAAAGCCACTTGCTACAGCACAAAAGTTCAGCTCGCAAAAGCCGTCTATCTAAGCTGGTCGTCATCGACGAGACCAACGATGCTAACGTGCGGTTAATGCTTCCATACTTGTAAAGTTTAACGGAAATTAAAGATGACACGGGTAAAACGCGGTAATGTCGCCAGAGCGCGCCGCAAAAAAATTCTCAAATTAGCCAAGGGTTTCCGAGGCGCACAGTCGAAACAGTTCCGCACAGCTAACCAACGGGTGATGCAGGCCCTGCGTAACGGTTATCGCGATCGCAAAAAACGCAAACGTGATTTCCGCCGCCTGTGGATTGCTCGGATCAATGCCGCATCGCGCCAGCACGGCACGAGCTACAGCAGACTGATCGGCAACATGAAGAAAGCCAACATCGAAATCAACCGCAAAATGCTGGCACAAATGGCGATCGTTGACCCGGCAACATTCGGTAAAGTCGTGGAAATGGCTAATCGAGCCGGAGCCTGAAATCTAGCTTGATTTTCAGAATGCACAAAGCAGAAGTAAGAAAGATTTAACTGTCTGCCAGAGAAGGAAAACTCCTGATGAATTGAGGAGGTTGAGACCAAGTTTCCTTCTTTGTTCTTACTTCTGGATTTTTGCTTTTTCAGAAATCGCGATCGGGCCGGTCGATCGCTATTTCCTTGTTTTTTATACAGTTGCAGAGGCCAATCTCAGAGATTGCTAGGGCCTTAAAATAAATAAAACCTTCCACAGACATACCTAAATTTAAGAAAAACATGGATAGTAATTTGCTCATTGTTTACCTGACAGTCCTGCTCGCTATACTCGGCAGCAGTTCCTGGTTTGTGGTGCGCCAGATTCTCAAAACTAGGAAGCTGGAAATGTCTCTGGAACGCTTAGAAAATAAGCTGACGGTAGAAAAAGGAACAGCACAGGAATACTACGAATTAGGAAGTATATATCTAGATAAGAAGCTTTACTCCCAGGCGATCGTACTGTTTCAAAAAGCCCTGAAAGCCAAAGACTTAGAAGGCGAAGAAAATCAAGCTGTTATTTACAACGCCCTCGGTTTTGCACACTTCGGCCAAGAACAGTACGACATCGCGATCCGCCAGTACAAAGAAGCCCTGAAGTTGCAGCCAGAATACGTTACATCTCTCAATAATCTGGGTCACGCCTACGAGCGCAAGAAATTAACAGCTCAAGCCTTGGAAATGTACGAACAAGCTCTCGCCTGCGATCCAGACAATACCACGGCCAAACAGCGAGTAGAGTCCCTTCGGAAGCGTTTGGTAATCTATAATTGAGCGCCCCTGTTAGGAGCAATAGAGATCCCGCAAACCTGGTTTCATTCAGAAACCGGGTTTTTTCTTAACATAGTCCAAGATACTAAACTATCCAACACATTAATGCGTTAGTTTTTAAGAACAGGAATTCCAAGTGACGCTCGATCGCACACCGTCCCAGCACTTTAAATTACTGTCAAGATAAAAACAGTACCTGCAACGCCGGTCAGTCCTAAACAATAGAAGGAGGAGAACGTAGTGACATCAATTCTCGTTGTCGAAGATTCGTGGTTGACTCGCAGGGTAATCTGCAAAATCCTGCGAGCAGAAGGATACGAGACTTGGGAAGCATCCAGCGGCCCAGAAGCTCTAGAACTGCTCGGCACTAAAACCCCAAACTGTATGCTCTTAGATCTGCTGATGCCGGAGATGGAAGGTAGGGAAGTCCTGCAAGCCATGCGCGATCGAGGATATAAAATTCCAGTGATCGTAATTACCGCAGACATCCAAGCAACCACCCGCTCCGAGTGCATGGAACTCGGAGCCCTGGCAGTCATTCACAAAATGCCCAACTCAGACGAACTAATCGGGTGGATCAAAAAAGCTCTTAGTGTCAGCGAGGAGAGCACACAATGAAATTAAGCACTCGACAGCTCGATGCTTTGCAGGAACTCGTCAACATCGGGATCGGTCAAGCCGCAGGGGTTTTGAACGACATGATCGACTCCCCGATTCGCTTGCAAATCCCCTACCTTCAAATCCTGACTCCCATCGACGTGGAACAAGAGTTAGAGCAACACCTCAACGGCGAGCAAATCGCCGCTGTCCAGCTCAAATTCACAGGCTCCTTTGGAGGCATTGCCCAGCTAGTCTTTCCCACAAACAGCGCTGCCCTGCTGGTGACAATGCTTACAGGGGAAGAAGCTGGAACTCAGGATCTCGATTCAGTCAAAATTGGTACGCTAAGTGAAGTGGGAAATATTGTAATTAATGGGGTCATGGGTGCAATCAGCAACGTACTTCAGCAGCGCCTGAACTATTCAATTCCCACTTATAGCGAAGGGACGATTGCTAGTTTGCTGATATCTGGCGGTTTAGCTACTGATACAGTTGTTTTATTAGCCCAGACCAGTTTCATGATTGAAAGGCTTCACATTGAAGGAGATATCATTCTTATTTTCAATGTTAATTCCTTTGACACCTTGTTGACTGCTATCAATCAACTTGCCGGGGGTCTATGATTGAGGAGAGCAAAAGTATTAAGGAAAAGTTTGGGGTTCTCGACAGCGTACCAGTCGGCGCCTGCTTGCTGCAAGATGATTTTGTGGTGCTGTTTTGGAACACTTGTCTGGAAGAGTGGACTAAAATTCCCCGCAGCCAAATATTGGGAACAAAGATCACAACCCATTTTCCTCACCTGAGTCAGTTAAAGTACGCCACTCGCTTCAAGCAAATCTTTGCAGGAGGCCCGCCAACAATTTTTTCTTCTCAAATTCACAAACACCTGATTCCGGCAACTTGGCAAGACGGCCAGCAGCGAATTCAGCAAACTACTGTGACTGCTGTGCCGGCACTGGAGGCTGGCATAGAAGAACAGGAGATTAGAGACTGGGTTCTCCATACTCTTGAGTTGGAATCAGAGGGTAGTGTCGGAGTCGGCTCATCAAGAAGTGCTTTTGTGTCTAGGGAATCTCCACCCTCAGCTTCGTCATCAATATGGCCGGGGGTCAATGCCCCATCGTTCTACGCGCTGCTGGTGATTCAAGACGTGACCGACCTCACCCATCGCATCCAAGCTTACCGCACAATGCGGGATCAAGCTGTGGAAGAAGTGCAAGTGCGTCAGCGGGTGGAGGAAGAATTGCGATCGAGCCAGCATTTCATCCAGCAAATTGCTGACGCGGCGCCTTATTTGCTCTACATCTACGATTTGACCCAACGGCGCAACGTCTACGTCAACGGTCAAGCTTCTAAATTGCTGGGCTACACTCCCCAAGAAATTTTACAGATGCAAACTGCTTTGTACTCGAGTTTGGTGTACCCAGAAGATTTGCCGAGGCTCAAAGCCCACCAGAAAAAATTTCCCTCGACTCAAGACGGGCATATTTTGGAGTTGGAGTATCGGCTCAAACATCGATCGGGCGAATGGCGCTGGTTTCGCTGCCGCGACCAAGTTTTCGCCCGCACAGCCGACGGCTGCCCCAAACAAATTTTCGGCACCGCTCAAGATATCACCGAGTACAAACGGGCACAAGAGGCGCTGCGGCAGCAGAACGAACGAGAACTGCTGATGGCGACGATTACTCAGCATATCCGCCAGTCTCTGGATTTGGGTGAAGTGCTCAGCACGACAGTGACAGAAGTGCGTCAGTTCCTTCAGGCCGATCGAGTGATGATCGTCCGCTTCAACCCCTGTACGGGCAGTGTCTGCGCCACCCCGGCGACGGGGGCGGTAACAGTGGAATCTGTAGCTGCCAACTGCAAGCCGATGTTGGGGGAAACCCTGGAAAAGTTCTGTTTTGACCAGTTCTATCTCGAAGCGTACCAACATCGAGCGATCCGACCGATCGCCGATGTTTTGGCCGCGGATTTGCCGCAATATCAAATTGACTTGCTCGCACAATTCGCGGTGAGAGCTTATTTGGTTGTGCCTTTAGTGCAAGGAGAAGAGTTATGGGGGCTGCTGATGGCCCACCAGTGCAGTCCCCGGCAGTGGATGCAGTTGGAAGTAGAGTTGCTGTCTTCTCTGGCCACCCAGTTGGCGATCGCCATCAAGCAAGCAGAACTCTACCAGCAGTTGCAAGCGGCCAACCTCAAGTTAGAGCGCTTGGCTACTTCGGACGCACTCACGCAGCTAGCAAACCGCCGACGGTTCGATCAGTATTTAGAAATGGAGTGGCGCAGACAAGCGCGGGAACAAACGCCCATGTCCCTAATTCTGTGCGATATTGATTCTTTTAAAAGTTACAACGATACTTACGGGCATCAAGGCGGAGACGAATGTTTGCGACAAGTCGCCGGGGCGATCGCCAATGCAGTCAATCGCCCCGCCGATTTAGTAGCTCGCTACGGAGGCGAAGAATTTGCCGTTATTTTGCCAAATACCTCGATTCAAGGCGCAGTGATCGTAGCCGAACACATACAGCTCACAATCGCAGCTTTGCAGGTTCCGCACGCTGGTTCTCAGGTGAGCGAGTACGTCACTCTCAGCCTGGGCGTAGCGAGTATTGTTCCTGCATCTGAATCGGGAGCCGAAATTCTGATTGCCGCAGCCGACCAAGCGCTTTATCAAGCTAAACGGCTTGGGCGCGATCGTATCCAACTTTACCAGCCCGATCCTGCTGCTGGCAAGGCGAATGGGACAGGCACTTCGATACTTCCTGTAGATTTTTCTCTCCCAAACACTAATTTACCATCTCCCACCAGCGCTTGACGAATTGCCATATTTGTTGATTCCGAGTAGTTATACCACTCCGCAAAAAAAATGCCACTGTAAGCCCGCGATCCAAACCCTGATCTCCCTCTTCTGTCACTCTGCGGATTAAAGAAGTAAGAAATAAGCCAGCTCATCCAGATAAATAAAAGGGTTGGAATTGATTTATTGGATCAATTAAATCGTTGAACGCAATAAATAAATTAGGATTTGGGAATATTTGTAATGAAGGATAAATCAACCCAAATATAAGGATGGGTTGGATAAGCTGTTGTGCATTTAAACTGTGATACAACACTCCCCCTTTTTTGTGATTTTTCGTCCCCATTTAATCATTAACTCTCCTTCATTTAAGAGGCGATTTAATAAATACTCTAGGTCTTCAATGGATGTAAAAAGTCCATTAACAATATATTTTTTATCGAATACCACACCAATTAAATTAAGTTCTAGTGGGGACTCGATTCGGGAAGTAATTATCAATTAATCTCAAATCCGTTAGCATCGGAATAGTAAATTCGAGTTCACTGTTGACGGTTGACAGTGAACAGTCAACCGTCAACCGTCAACCGTCAACATTATTCCGGTGTAACCGGAAATGATATAAGATTAGGTATTTCTGTTTCATTTTTTTGAGGTACTCTTCTTTTTTATAAAAACTGACCTGTCACCACAACTCCAGAATAATTAACCTTCTTTCTGGCATCGGTTACATCATAATAAAGCGAATCTGTTGCCGAACTTCCTTCTTCAACATCTGCTATATCATTGAGGGTTGCAGGTTCGGGATGCTAAAATCAAGCCGTACCATTTATCTATTGGTATTTGCTTTCCGATCCTAAATCCTAAGTTTTCAATAATTTGTCGGGTTTCCGCGTGAGTGTGACCAGACCACAAGTGATATTCTAAAGAAAGGTTTTGCACAAGTTGCCAAGTATCTCGATCTTCAAATAACAGCCATTCTGCACCTTCGCAGTCTACTTTGGCTAAATCGACGCTACCACCGATTCGCTCGATCGCCCTGCGAAATGATATCATTGGTATTTCGCCACTTTCGCTAACTGTCGATCGGGTTTTTCCCGAAACTTCGCGAATGTCGAGGACTACTTTACCATCTCGGCCTCCTACTGCTTCCATAAAATATGTAAAATTTGCGATTTGAGATTGATGTTTAAGGTAATTTTCTAGGTAGGGATTAGGTTCGTAGGCGTGAATTACGGCCTGGGGAAACCTGTTCCTCGCAGCAATCGGAAATAAGCCGACATTGGCTCCAATATCAATAATTGTCATCAGCGATTCAGATAATTGCTCGACTCCGTAGCAGTCGTCTAAAAGCACTTCTATAAATTCTCCGTCCATGCCTTTCTCTGAAGGCACGTTTACTTGATGCTGTTTTCCTTGCACAATCACTTGTTCGGGCAATTGAAAGTTAGCAACTCTGTTAAATTTAATCCCTAACTTTTTGGCTCGAATTTGGCGCTGCACCAGTTGCTGAATTTTATGGACAAGCATAGGGAGAGATTGAGATGTGTTTTAATGTGAAAATAACGTGAGATGATGGAAAAGCCTCTAGGTAAGGTAATACTTCACATTTTGCACCGCTTGTAAATCGAGTTTATGTCTGCGAATTCAACCTGAATGCGAGAGTTTTAGTCAACCAATGCGGCTGATTACGAGTTTGTTGAGAAGGCGCTAGATATCATTACATAGAGTTATTTTTTTGTTTATAAGAAGAGTAAATTGAGAGTGCATCTGCTTTAATAATATATGTCAAAATACGCTTCAAAACACGGAATTGAAAAATGTTAGAGTTCGATTCCCAACGATTGAAGAGTGCTTCCTATCTTTGACACAGTAGACTTTTTGCCTGAATCAAGTAAGTTAACTAGACGTTTGTGCTGGAGACGACACTCACAAGCTTGATTTGCCACAAGCGCTAGCCTTCACCCCCAAGCTGACAACAAGCCCATTATTCTCCAACGCAACATTTGTTCTTGAACACCTAGGTTTTAGCACCTGCTTATAGCTGGTAAAAGTATAGTCATTTATAGACAGACATGGGAGGCTTGCTGTCCCTCCCCTTTCGCTTTTACTTCAAGCGGATTGACCCTTCTTAAGCTGAACTACGCAGCTCCCTATCAAGAAAGCTGAACGCATTTGGGATTGCTTTTCTGAGAATGTTGTACGAGCCATTCACGTCAGAATTAATCAACTGACCAGTCGATGTTTTGTACAAACGCTTAATCCGTTTTCCAGTAAAAACAGGCTCTTTTTCTGTTTTTCCGTAAACAGGAATTGGATCTAAACCCAGGAAATTTGCTTTCGATGTGTAGGATTCTTCATTCACGATTACCTTAATTCCCACCAAAAAAGCTTTGTACTCCAACATTTCAATTAATCGAGCATGAGGAATACTAACAAAGTTTTGGTTAGTCTGCTTTCCAATGTTTATATCGGTTTTCCACTGTGCATTTTTGCCAATTACTAGCGTCCCAATTTGTTGCTTTACCAAAATATCAACAATCATTCGACTCGCATGATGCAAGTAATTGTCTACTTTTTGATTACGGCAACGAGTTAGTCGCTGAATCCGAGGTGAAGTTTTGCGGTTCCCTTTCAATTGGGATTGCAATCGTGAAGAGCGCTTGTTGTAAAACTGGTTGATCGATTTCAATGGTCGCCCGTTAATCAACATTGGGATAAAACCCGGTCGATTTGAAGTTAACGCCACTAAATTATTCAATCCCAAATCAATACCGGCTGCAAAGCTATTGTCCTTAGCGGTGGACTCCGGCTCATTATAAATTACCTCAATTACATAGGAATCGCATTTCGGAATTAATCTAACTTGACAAATTCGGTCAGGGTTAATTTTAGTCTTAATTGAGAGTTCAGTACCAGAAAGTTTGAGAATTCCGCTTCTTAATTGTTTGCTACTAATCGCCTGAATCGTGTAGACGAGAAGGTTGCGCCCCTTAATCTTATCTTTGTACTTTGGTAACTTTGGACGACCAGTGAATTTAGAAGAGTCGGCTTTGTAAGCTTTAGAAGCCTCAAAGAACGATTTCCAATTCTTGTCGAGCACCATCAAGATTTGTTGACTCACTTTGGCAGGTAAAGCCTTGTATGCCTCGTGAAACTTCATCAATCGATTCATCTCGTTGTAACCGACATAGCCCCATCCATAAATAAAGTTCTGACGAATGACGTAGTTAGCGGCATTGTACAGATTCTTGGATTTGAAAGCTAATTGGTCAATTTCCGCGAAACGGGATTCTGTTGATTTAATGATATGCCTTTCTGCTAATTGCATTCAGCATCTCCATCTTTCAATTCGGCAATTATCTTTTCTGTTTTTATGTTGGCGCGTCGCTGTCCGTAAAGTCGAGCAGCAAAGCTAGTAACTATAGCCACTAAGTCTTGCATCAATTCATCTTTTCCATTCTCGGCTAGGTTGACTATTTCTAACTTAACTCCCAATCGTAGTAAGAGAACATCTAGATAGTTTGTGCCAAATCGAGCTAAACGGTCTTTGTGTTCAACTAATAAAATGTCGTAGTCATCTTGTTGTAGTAGTGCCTCTAACTGTTTTCGATGGTCGTTTAATCCACTGCCAATTTCTTTGACATTTTTAACAATTTGATAACCGTTAGCAATGGCATATTCAGTTAATCTCTCCGATTGGCGGTTGAGGTTATCTTTATTTTCTGAAGATGAGACTCGACTGTAAATAGCGACTCGGTTCTTCTTGACTTGGCTTGATGGCGATTGTGGCAAGTAGTCAACTATAATCAGACCGCTTTCCGTCTGCCGTGCCGGATGTGGCAGTTTGTTTGCCTTCCACCAGCGCCACGCTGTGGTGTAACTTATGCCTATTGCCTTGGCGTAGTCAGGTAGTTTCATTTCGACCTCCTGACTACATAATACCACCATCGCTCATTACTGCTTATAAAGTTAATGAAGTTTTACAATACGTCCGGTGAGGCTGGCAACCACCGCCACTAACTCAGCAGCATCTACGGGTTTGGTCAAATGTATCTGAAAACCTGCTAATAGTGCCTGCTGACGATCGTCATTTCGGGCATAAGCCGTCAGCGCGATCGCGGGTAGCCTACCGCCCCGCTGCGCTTCAAGTTGACGCAACTTGCGGATCAGGGAGTAGCCATCCTCATCCGGCATCCCAATATCGCTCACTAAAACATCGGGGCTGCGATCGCTTGCGGTTTCGATAATGGTCAAGGCGTCCTTTACCGAAGCAACAGCCATGACATCAGCACCATACTTTTCCAGAATCGTACTCAGCAACTCTAGCGCGTCAGCCTCGTCCTCTACCACTAAGATTTTTAAGCCTTGAAGGGTCGATGAGCCCTGAAACCTCCCATTCGCCTTGACGATCGAGTTTAAGGGCTCTGGAGCGCTGGGTGGTAGATGGATAATCGTCACGGGCAGTTTGACTGTAAAAGTCGTCCCCTGTCCTATCCCTGGACTCACTACCGTTACAGTCCCGCCATGTAATTCAACTAATTGACGCACAATGGCTAACCCTAAACCCAACCCCCCATAACTGCGAGTGGTCGTGCTGTCGTGCTGGCTGAAGCGATCGAAGACAAACGGTAGAAAATCCGAGCTGATGCCTGCCCCAGTGTCGCTGACAGTAATTTCAACATGGGAATTAACCCGCTGCAAACGAATCTCGACTCGCCCGTCTTTAGGCGTAAATTTGAGGGCGTTAGAAAGTAGATTCCACACAACTTGCTGCAACCTATCGGCATCACCCAAGAGCGGGCCAACCTCAGAATCGATCCGGCTTTGCAGGCGAATTGACTTTGCCTCAGCCGCCAAGTGTACAGACTCAATCGCCGATTCAATCACCGGCACGAGGTTGACAGGACGGACTTGGAGGCGCAGTTTACCCGTGATGATGCGAGAAACATCGAGGATGTCTTCGATGAGCTGGGCTTGAGACTTCGCGTTTCGCTCGATCGTCTCCAAAGCCCGCGCCACCTTATCCTCACTGAGGTTTTTCTGCCTTAACATCGTTGACCACCCTAAGATGGCGTTGAGAGGAGTTCTGAGTTCATGAGAAAGAATCGAGAGAAACTCATCCTTGGCACGGTTGGCGGCCTCTGCGTCTGCCCGAATTATTTGTTCACGCATCAATAATTCGTCTTTGGTGCGATTAGAGGCTTCCAGTTGGGCAGTGCGTTCCTGCACCCGTTGCTCTAGCTCCACATTAATCGCCTGGATACGGCGGCGACTCTCTTCTAGTTCCTGGTTTGTAAGGGCGAGTTGGGCTGGACTTGGCGCATCGAGCGCCACTGGAATTAAGGGAATCAGTAAAAAGGTGAACGTATAGAAAGACCAAACACCAGTGAGAGCTTTGATCACTCCTGAAACCCAATAAATGGGGTGCCAAAGTGTCACTATTCCCATCAGGTGCGTGGTGCCACATAAGGCAAAGATAAAAAAGAAACCAACCAGCAGCATCACCGTGTGGGCAGGCAGATCCTTACGCTCAGTCGTAAAGTAAACAATGGCAACCGCCACCGAATAATAAGCGAGGGTAGTCAAGGCATCTGACGTTAAGTGCAGCCAGACTAACCCCGGTTTCCAGAGGTAACAATGCCCGTGAGGAATGAAATTACTAGAAAAGAAGGTGCTCAAGAGGTTAGGCATATTAGTTTACGGCGCTGTCAAGTTAATTTAGGGGGTGTCATCAATTCAACCAGATGACCGCAGCAGCCAGAAGAATCGCACGCCGGAAAGTTCACCGCCCTAGGGTGATAGCGCGTCGCGATTCCCTGATACTGCTTCAGCTTGGGGAAAAAGTTCTTAATCAAATCACGGGGTTTGTAAAATTCAGCATCGTAAGTTTGCAGGGTCTTGCAATTGCGGCGAGGTGAAATGACGGTGGTCTTCCCCTCGGCATTGAGGCGGTCAATCACACGCTGATCTGGATCATAGCCCTTGTTAGCCAGCAGTGTATCCGCCACCAGTAACGGCTGCAGTTGGTCGCCTCCTGCTCGCGTCACCAGTTTGTCGGGGGGTTGACTAACAGTGTATAGTTTTCCAACAAATGCCCACATTTGCTAACAAACGCTGTAAGATGAGCAAATGGCATACATACCACTCAGAAAAGCAGTCCAATTCCTGGGTTTGCACGCCAACACCTTAAGGAAATATGCAGATGAAGGCAAGATCAAAAGCATCAAAAACGAAGCAGGACAAAGACTCTACGATGTTGAGTCTTACCAGCGCGGTGCAATTGGAACTGCCATTGTTTGTTACTGCCGAGTCAGTTCAACCAAGCAGCGAGACGACCTTGCTCGACAAGTTGAATTCATGCAGCAACAGTACCCAGACGCCGAAATCATCCAAGACATCGGCTCAGGAATCAATTTCAAAAGGAAAGGACTGCAAGCCCTACTGGTCAGATTTATGCGCGGCGAACAGCTCACGATTGTTGTTGCCTGTCGCGACAGATTGTGTCGATTTGGATTTGAATTGTTCGAGTTCATGGCACAGCAAAACGGTGGACAAATCGTGGTTCTTGACCGAACAGTTCACTGCCCAGAAACCGAACTCACCGCCGATCTTCTTGCCATCCTTCACGTCTTCAGTTGCCGAATGCACGGACTCAGAAGCTACAGCAAGAAAATCAAGGAAGATCCGTCTATTCCTAAATCCTGAACAAAAAGCACTGATAAAGCAGTGGTTTGGTGTAAGTCGTTTTGTCTACAACACGACTATCAAATACCTGCAAGAACCAGACAAAAAAGCTAGCTGGATGACAATCAAAACCGGAATACTCAACAGCTTACCAGAATGGGCAAAGCCTGTACCTTTCCAAATTAAATCGATTGCCATCAAAGATGCTTGCTCGGCAGTCAAGGCGGCTAAACAGGGTTTCAAAAAAGACGGTCAAATCCGTAAATGTAAATTTCGGAGCAGGAAAGACACCAAGCAATCTATCTATGTGCCGAAGTCGGCTATAAAAGATTGTGGTGTCTACCATTCGATTCTAGGCAAGTGTTTGTTAAAAGAAACTCTGCCTGAAACTTTCAGTGACGGCAGGTTAACGCTGGCTTATGGCGAGTATTACCTGATCGTTTCTGAAGAAGTGCAACAAGCCAAGACCGAAAACCAAGGTCGGCTTGTTGCCTTAGATCCCGGTGTCCGCACTTTCATGACATTTTTCTCTGAAAATTCTTACGGCTGGTTAGGAAAAGATTCTAATTTACACATCCAAAAACTATGTTTCCGGCTGGACAGATTAGTATCAAAAATTTCTAAAGCTCCCAGTCGCCAGAAAAGAAGATTCAAGAAAGTAGCCAGCAGGCTTCGTTGCAAAATCAAGAATTTGGTCAAAGAGCTGCATCATAAAACGGCTAAGTTTTTAGTCGATAATTTTGATGTAATTCTGCTGCCAACTTTTGAAAGTTCTCAAATGGTGTCTAAGTCACGTCGCAAGTTGAGGAACAAAACAGTGCGACAAATGTTGACTCTGAGCCATTACGAGTTCAAGACTTTCCTGAAGTGGAAAGCTTGGGAAAACTCCAAGCTTGTGATTGACGGCAACGAAGCTTACACTTCAAAAACTGTGTCATGGACGGGCGAAATTGTCAAAAATCTAGGTGGCGCTAGAACTATCAAGTCCGTAGCTACTGGATTGAAGATGGATCGGGATCTAAATGGTGCTCGCGGGATTTTCACGGGCGAGGCATTGGTTGACACGCCTTTGTTGAGAGACTCTCTTGACTTATACGTTTGTTAGCATTTGTTAGCGAAAAAGTGTCGGTGAAACCCCAACGGATTGCCCAACGCATCCACGCGATCGCATGAATCTTGTTACTCAATCGCCTTTTGCTGCCTCCAATTGCTTCATTCCTACGCTCCTCAAAAAGCTCAGCAGGAAGATGTTTCTTTCAAGTGGGAAAATGCCTGAATTGAAACTAAGTGTACCGCCGGGAAATAGTGCGTAAATGTGCTTTAATATGTGTCAAAATTCGCTCCTAAAAACGAAAATAAAAAATGTTAGAGTTCGATCGCCTGTTCCAAACAATCGAAGAATTAGTAATGCTGCACTCACCCAGCGGTGCGGAATCGGAAATTAACCAGCGGTTGATGGAAAAATTCGCCGCCCTGGGAGTGAATGCTTGGCTCGATCGCGCGGACAATGCGATCGCCCTAATTAAGGGCCGCAATCCCGAAAAGTCGATCGCTATTACCGCCCACAAAGACGAAATTGGCGCCCTAGTTAAAACAATAGGCGAGAGTGGCCGGGTGGAAGTCCGCAGATTGGGCGGCGCATTTCCTTGGGTTTACGGCGAAGGCGTGGTGGATTTGCTCGGAGACAAGCAAACAATTAGCGGCATTCTCAGCTTCGGTTCCCGCCATGTTTCTCACGAATCTCCTCAGAAAGCTCAGCAGGAAGATGTTTCTTTAAAGTGGGAAAATGCCTGGATTGAAACTAAGTGTACCGCCGAGGAATTAGCCGAGGCCGGAATTCGACCGGGCACGCGGATGGTGGTGGGAAAGCACCGCAAGCGCCCGCTGCGGTTGAAGGACTGGATCGCGAGCTACACTCTGGACAACAAGGCTTCAGTGGCGATTTTGCTGGCTCTGGCGGAATGTTTGAAAGAGCCTGCGGTGAATGTTTATTTGGTAGCGTCGGCGAAGGAGGAGGTTGGGGCGATCGGAGCTTTGTATTTCACGCAGCGCCAGCCGTTGGACGCGCTGATCGCTTTGGAAATTTGCCCTCTGGCACCGGAATACCCGATTCGTGACAGCGAAAACCCGGTTTTGCTGGTTCAGGACGGCTACGGAGTCTACGATGAAGGATTGAACGCCCAATTGCGCGCAGCCGCCGCCGCAGCCGATGTAGAGGTGCAGTTGGCGGTAATTAGCGGTTTTGGAAGCGATGCTTCGATCGCCATGAAGTTCGGCCACGTAGCCCGCGCCGCTTGTTTGGCTTTCCCCACCCAGAACACCCACGGCTTTGAAATTGCTCATCTCGGGGCGATCGGCAATTGCGCCGCCATCCTCAAAGCCTACTGTGACGAGCTTTGGGACGAGTAGAAAAAAAAGTTTCCCAAAGTAGTTGACAGATTGGGAAAGATTAGTTAAGGTAATAAAGGTGCGGAACACAAGCAAACGCAACGACGCGCCCCCATCGTCTAGAGGCCTAGGACACATCCCTTTCACGGATGCGACGGGGATTCGAATTCCCCTGGGGGTATTGAAAATTTAAGTCTGATATCCAAGTGATATCTAGTATGTGGGGTGGGCATTTTGCCCGCCCTTATTGCTATTCGGTTTAACATTAAGTTGATGCGTTCGATCGCACTTTCCTTAGTTTGCACCATTGCCATTGATATCGAAGTTTTCTATAATGGGAATTTCTGAAGGTGAGGAGGCGACTATTCGCAGGTTTATATCAACTATGATTTGATTTTTATCAACAACTACATTGGCTTTTTTTATTAAGAATTTTATTGGTAAACAATCACCTGATTCAGGTTCGGGAGACGGCTGAGTTTTATATCCTGCGTCCTCCAGCCATTCACAAATCTTCCTCCAGTTTTCTACCTTTTCATCAGCTTTACCTACAAGATTTTTTACATATTGGTATAAAGTATTACAGAAGTCTACGGCAATTCCCTTGGGGTTTTTACTGAGTCTTTCGGCAATTTCGGCGGGACTGTAGCCGCAGAGTAAACCCCGTAGATGTTGTTTCTCTGTGGGCGTGAGCCGCTTTCCCTTGGCGGATGCTAGGTCTGTATAAAGAGTTTCTAAGTCCCAGTCGCGGGCAGCTTCGGAGAAGCGATCGTTAGAGGATGCCATTGCAGGGGATAGGTTTCTGGATTTTTTATAATCAAAGTCTAACACGATTCCTAATGCTTATTAGTTTCTTTGTTAAGGGTAGTTAGATTAGTATCAAAGAAAGCAGGATAGTGATTAATTTTACACCTGGAGTGGGGGGAAGGCTCACTGCTTGGGCGGTAGAGTTGTCTGCTGGACAGAGTTATCAACACAAACTCCTCATAATTAGGTATTTACCCGTAAATGTTTAACCACGAATACAAAAAAGAGGCACAAGAGAAACTGCGCCGTGCAGTAGAAAACTACCAAAGAGATTGTGAGTATTTACAAAATGCCGCTGGAAGTCTTTATCAAACGCGAGTTAATCGTGGGGTTGAGATTATCCAACTATGCGAAAATTACATTAACACGCTGGCCAATTCGCCAAAAGAATTTAGCAAAGTTGTTACAAAACTGAAGTTTCAGCTCAAGGAAATTACTGGCGAAGATTGGGATCTAATTTATTCGGCTCATAACAGCAATGTAGCCGCAGCAGCAGGTGGTGCCGGAGTCATGGCTGGAGCAGGAGTTGCCTGTTTTGGGCCAGCAGCAGCAATGGCAATTGCCACAACTTTTGGAACAGCCTCAACAGGTACTGCAATTGCTTCTCTTTCCGGTGCAGCCGCCGTTAATGCTGCTTTAGCCTGGTTAGGAGGTGGCGCTCTTACTGTGGGTGGTGGCGGTATGGTGGCTGGAAATGCACTGCTGGCACTAGCAGGGCCGATTGGCTGGGGGATTGGTGGTGTAGCTTTGGCTGGTAGTGCTTTTTGGACAAATAGCGAGAATGAGAAAATTGCGAGAGAAGCTACTAACCGCGCTATTGAAATTGAAGGTGACACAGCTAAAGTCAACATAACCAAGAAAGAAGTCAATCTTCTGGAGGGGGAAACTGTCAAACTAGCTAACCTTATTCAAAGTGAACTGCAATACTTCAAGCAGAATGCACCTTTGAATTACCTGAATTTTAGCCCAGCTCTCAAACAAAGGCTGGGGACCTTAATCAATTCCATTACTTCCCTGAGCGAGTCTATTAAAAAGACCGTAGACCTGAAAATGTAATTATAATTTGGAGTGCAGCATTATGCTCTAGCAATTAGGGAGTAATGCTGCAATTTTTTTAAACATGGAAAACAGAGAAGATAGACATCTGACAACTCAATTCGTTGCTGCAATAGTAGCAGAGGAAAATCTGCGCCATGCAGAACAGCTTGCAACGGAACTCAGTAAACAAGACCGAGCGTTTTTTGCAGCGGTCGGGGAGATTGATAAAGTTCGTGATTTTGTAGGTAGCCCCGAAAAAATTCTGGGAAACACAAGCACAAAACACGGTGAAATAGCTGAGCAAGTGGAAGTTGGTATTCGCAATGCAAAATCTCTTTTGAACTCCTCTGAAACTCGCGCTACTTTTGAGGGAGTGGGTAGAACAGCACCGGAAGATTATTTAATTGATGGTATTAAAGTACAGTCTAAATTTGTGAATGGGGTTGGCAATAATTTAGACCACGTTCTCGACCACATGAAGAAATACGAAAACTTTGGCAGAGATGGGTCATATTACCATATCCCTAAAAACCAATATGAAATTATTGATAAAATATTGAAAGGGCAACAAGTCGAGGGAATAACAAGTCGTACTGCTCAAAAAATACAAGAAAAAGCTCAAGAAATAGAGCAGATGTCGGGTCGTCCTTTCAGTCAGACTGTTCAAGCTGGATCGTCTAACTATGAAGATGTGCAAATAGGCAAAGTTGACGATACCCTAGACCGCAAAGAGCATGAATTAAAGCAAGAACACAAACAAATTAAGGATGGGATACGCTACGAGGCTCAACCTACTCTGGCTGATTTTGGTAACGTTGCTGTTAAAGGCGCGGTTATTGGTGGTAGTATTCGATTTGCTACTAAGCTTTACGCTAAGTATAAGCAAGGTAAAAACGTTTTTAAGGGTGAGTTAACCCCCGAAGACTGGCAAGAAATTGGAATTGATACCGCAAAAGGAGCTGCACTTAGTGGTATATCGGCAACAGTTATTTATGGGTTAACCAATTTTACCCAAATGTCTGCACCTTTAGCTGGTGCTTTTGTTAGTGCAGGCTTGGAAGTTGCTAGTTTAGTGGGTAGTTTGAACCGAGGGGAAATTACGGCCGATCAATTCGTTGAATTAAGTTTATTTGCTTGTGCTGATTCAGCCATTGTTGCTGCTGGAGCTACAATCGGACAAGCTTTGATTCCGATTCCTGTTGTTGGCGCTGTCATTGGTGCGATCGCGGGTCGAATCGTGACTGGTTTTTGCAAGCAGTTATTGGGACAATATACTCATCTTGCTCGACAAGTGGAACAATATTATCAACAGTCCCTCGCTAAAATTGATCGCGCTTATAAGGCAGCCGTTGCTAATCTTGTTGCTACCTATGAACGACTAGGTAATTTAGCAGAAGCAGCTTTTGATCCTAACTTAAACCTTGAATTGAGATTGCAAGCTAGTATCGAATTAGCTGAAGCTTATGGCGTTCCTGATTCCAAGATTATTCACAATGTAGATGAGCTTGACTATTTTATGCTGAGTTGAGCGAATAAAATATTAAGAAATCATCGGGAATTTTTAACGCAGATTTATTATAAGGTGCGCCCCAGCGCACCCTAAAGAATTAGATCGCAGCTATCAATTCTGCAACTTCAGCAACGGTTCAATCTGCTGCCGTTGAAACTGCAATTCATCCGCCAAAGGCTGGTAAATTTCCCGATCGCCCGATTCATTGCAATAATCCCACAAACCATTGTAACAGTGCCTGTCGTCGTCCCAACCTGGATGGTTAACAATCGGATACAAGCAGATTCCCTCTATCGGAACTCCTGCTTTCATCGCCGCCGCTACCTCAGTGCACACATAATTAAACCAGACAGGTCTAAAATCGTCTTCAGTACCCGTTTCAGCGATGAATAAGGGGCGGCCGTAGCGCTCAAACACTTCTTGCAGCATTTCACCAAACGGGCGGTACAGCGGATCGGTGTATTTCATGGGCTCTTCATTGTGAATCCACTGATTGCGATCGTAATAATTCACGCCAATAATATCGAGATATTTTTCCTTACCGCCGATTTCCGGGCGAAAGCGTCCCGCCAACATATCCCAAGCTTGATATTGAGATAAGCGATAACCTTCCGCCGCGTCCCGATCCTCCGGTTTGTCAGGATGGGCAATAATGTTAATTGTGGGGTCGATTTGAACGATCCGGGTGCGGGGATTGACTTCCCAAACTGATTCTATCGCTGCGATCGAAGCTTTGATTAACTGGATTTTTAGCTCGTCTCCCCGCCCTTTTGCAAACGGATTGATGTAGGCGACATCGCCGCCTGCCCAAGCAATAAATGAAATTTCATTGACAGGTGTTACAAAAGGTGTTTGGTCGGTTTCCTCCGTCAGCACTTCCATAAAAGCGCGCACCATGCTTGCAAACCTGGACACAAATTCGGGACTGAAAATATCAATATCGTCGGGCCAGCCATAGTGAAACAAATCCCAAATTACCTGCATTTTCATGTCGCGGGCGGCGCGGATGATTGGCAGGGAACTGGAAAAATCGTATTTTCCGGGTGTCTGTTCGATTAAGTGCCAGCGGAGGCCTTCGCGGACTGTGTAAATGCCTTGCTGCTGCAAGCGTTGGTAGTCGGCTGCTGCAAATTTATCGTGACCGGTGGCGGCTGTTACGTCGAGACGCTTTCCCGAACGCAATTTGTGGGTAGAGCACTCAAAACCGCCCATGAAAAAACTTTGAAACATCGATCGAATGGGTAATGGGTAATGGGGCATTGGGCATGGGGCATCGGGCATGGGGCATTGGGCATTGGGCATGGGGCATTGGGCATTGGGCATGGGGCATTGGGCATTGGAAGAGGTTCATAAATGATTGAGACTTGTTATATCCAATAACTTGGAACTGCGGGCAATTATTACCAATCACCCATCACCAATTACCAATTACCAATTACCCATCACCAATCACCAATCACCAATCACCAATTCCCAATTCCCTATGCCCCATGCCCCATGCCCTGTTTGGCCAATTAGCCCTGAGTAATAGCTTGCGGCTGTGAACTTTCTTCGGGAATATCCCAGCCGAGAGTTGCCGCCGAGATGACCTCTAGGGGAAACTTGGGAGTGCGATCGGCATACAGCAAACCGTTAGCTTCTTGGTAAGTATCGGTTAACTGCGTGTAACAAAATCCGCTGAACATTTCCACTCGGTTTACCACCTTCAACAGCGCGCTGTAGCGCCTTTGGAGTTCCAGCGTGTCCGACGCGCGCACGTAGCCCCAAACCCTGTAAAAATCGGGGTTTTCGCGACCGGCGCAGGCAATGCCGCCAAATTCTGTCAGCATCACCGGCTGTCCTTGGTGCGGGTGGCCGTCGAGGGTGAGAACTCGCCCGCCGGGACGCCCGCGATTAAACAAATCGGCTAGCTGGACTTCGGGCCCGTAGCGCTTGGCTAGGGTTTGCGGGTTGTTATCGTAGTCGTGAATCGCCAGGATGTCGGTATCGATACTTTCCCAGCCGTCGTTACCGATGACGGGGCGAGTCGAATCGAGGGTTTTTGTCAAGAAATACAGCGCTTGCACGTAGTTGCGGTGGGCTGCGGCTTCGACTAAATTCGGAACTCCCCAGGATTCGTTGAACGGCACCCAGACTACGATACAGGGGTGGCTGCCGTCGCGCTCGATGACTTCCGTCCACTCCCGCGTCAGCCGTTGTACGGCTTTGGGGGTGAAGCGGTAGGCGCTGGGCATTTCTTCCCAAACTAGGAGCCCCAGCACGTCAGCCCAGTACAAAAATCGGGGGTCTTCGATTTTTTGGTGCTTGCGGACGCCGTTGAAACCCATTGCTTTGACTAATTCGACATCGTGCCGCAAAGCTTCGTCGGAGGGGGCAGTCATCATGGTGTCGGGCCAGTAACCTTGGTCGAGCACCAGTCGCAAATAGTAGGGGCGGCCGTTTAGCATGAAGCGATCGCGCTGGATGCTGACCGTCCGCATGGCGGTATAAGATTTAACCTCGTCGAGGAGTTTGCCGTCGGCCCACAACTGCACTTGAGCGTTAATTAGCGTCGGTTTTTCGGGACTCCACAGCAATTCGTTGCGGTAGTCGTCGATACCAGGGTCGGAGAGGGCGATGCGGCGGTGGATTTCGCCGTTGATTACTTCGTAGGTGTCGTTGACCAGCAGCATACAGCCGATCGACAGTTTAACTTTAACCTGGATTCCCGACTGGCGATCGCCAGCGACAAACGCTTCAAAACCGATTTCCCAGCGTTCAAACTGGGGAGTCCAGCGGATGCGCTCGATATAAGTGTGAGGCACCAATTCTACCCAGACTGTCTGCCAAATGCCGGTCGTGCGCGGATACCAAATACTGTGGGGCTCTATTTGCCAGTCTTGCTTGCCGCGCGGTTGCTCCAAATCTTGCGGGTCGTCGTGGGCCCAGACTGTCACGCGCTGCGGCCCGTTGAGGTTCACAACTGCTGTAATGTCTACGCTGAAAGGAGTGTGTCCGCCTTCGTGTTCGATGACATATTGACCGTTCACCCAGACGCGGGCGCGGTAGTCTACGGCCCCAAAGTGGAGGAGAACTCTGCCTTCTGTGTGGGGTACGTCAAATTCGCGTTCATACCAGCAGTTGGCATGAAAATTCGTGTCGCCGATCCCGCTTTTTGCCGATTCTGGAGCAAACGGCACTTCTATAGTGTGAGTCCACTCAGAAATATCGATCGGCTGCACGCAGTGGCCTGCGTCATCGTAAGCAAATCTCCACTGACCGTTGAGACAAATCCAGTTGCTCCGGCGCAATTGGGGGCGCGGATAACCTGTTTTCCGTCCTTGAACTGTCACCTTACTATCAAGAGTTGCAGACTCTTCTATCTCGCAATTTTCAAGTGCTCTACCTAACCAACTCATCGGCACATCTACCCAAAGTTATATTTATAGGTTAGCGACAATTACCCTGACTTTGACAAGTTTTTTGCTGATTAATTTGCAGAAGTTCTGCACCTTAAAACAGGCTCATCTGAAGGCTCTCTTGTGCTGAACTCATTAATCAGAAGAAAGAAGAAAAAACCCTGAAGATTTTTCCTATCCCCCCTCTCGCCCTCTCCCCCTCTCCCCCTCTCCCTCTAGCTAGCAAGACTTGGCAAACCTCCTAACGGTTCAGTTAGCTCACTTTTGAGAGAAAATTCTTCCGCAAACGGCAAACAATGAAATATTTGCTGTAGTCCCGTGAGTTCAAATAGAATTCTAACTTGTTCGCTCATGGCAGAGATCAAAAGTATACATTGGCTGTCTCTAACTAATTTCACGATCGCTACTACAGCCATTAACTCGGAATTTTTCAGGAAATTTATTTTTGAGAAATCCAGCATAAGAATTTTGCCGCCGCTTTCAATGAGGCGCTGTATTTCTTTCTGAAACTGAGCAAATTGAGAAATTTCCAAAACCTCATGAGACAAAACAATTTTCACTAGAACGTTCATGTTTACCTCAATGCTTGTTTGAATTATTAAATAACTTTTGATGAAAACCGAGTAAGGTGCTCTGTGGGCACCTTACCTTTTTACCCGTCAGTCGCAGATTCCAGCTACTTGCTAGCAGATTTGCCGTTGCTGTTGCTGTTGCCGTGGTTGACAGCAGCGACTTCTAGAGAAGTTGTGGCTGGGCGATGGGCAACTCCATTGGATGTGCTGACATTAGAGGCAGAACCGTTAACATTTTCTACCAATTCAATCACCGGCTTGGTAGTAATTTGTTTGTAAGTTGTCAGAGCTTGAGCGACCACTTGATCCATGTTGTAATACCTGTACGTCGCCAGCCTTCCCACGAAAGAAACTCCCGGAGTTGCATCAGCCAAAGCTTTATATTTCTTGTAAAGTTCGGCATTTTCTGGACGCGGTACCGGGTAGTAAGGGTCTCCCTCAGCTTGGGGATATTCGTAGACAATGCTAGTTTTTAGATGCTCTTGTCCCGTGAGGTATTTAAACTCGGTACAGCGAGTATATAAATGCTCGTTGGGGTAATTTACCACCGGTGCTTCTTGGTGTACGGCTACGTTCAGTGTTTCGTGCTTGAATTCCAAGGAACGGTAAGGAAGTTTGCCGTAGCAATAATTGAAATAGGAATCGACAGGCCCGGTGTAAATCATTTCTCCGTAAGGGATAAAACCCTCAATCTCCCGGTAGTCGGTATTCAGCATCACCTTGATGTTTGGGTGAGAAAGCATCTTTTCAAACATCCGAGTGTAGCCGTGCAGGGGCATTGCTTGATAGGTATCGGTGAAATAGCGATCGTCCCGGTTAATGCGAGTGGGTACGCGCGCAATCACTGAGTTGTCGAGTTCCGACGGGTCCATTCCCCACTGTTTGCGGGTGTAGTTGCGGAAGAATTTCTCGTAAAGTTCGCGACCGACTTTGCTGACAACTACATCTTCGGAAGTGCGAATGTAATCCTTTGGTTCTGCTACTTTCGCGAAGAAATCTTCTACTTCAAATGAGGTGAGATTCAGTCCGTAAAGTTTATTTACGGTGTTGAGATTGATCGGAATGGGCAGCAGTTGACCGTCAACACTGGCGAGGACGCGGTGTTCGTAGGGCCGCCACTCGGTGAAGCGCGAAAGATACTCGAAAACAGGGCGTGAATTGGTGTGAAAAATGTGGGGGCCGTATTTGTGTACGAGGATGCCGTGGTTGTCGTAGTGATCGTATGCGTTGCCGCCGATGTGGTTGCGGGTATCAATTATCAGGACAGTTTTTCCGGCTTCATTTGCTAGTCTTTCGGCAATGACGCTACCTGCAAATCCTGCTCCGACGATTAAATAGTCAAACATTGAAACACCTCTGATTGTGGGTAAGGGTAAGGGTAAGGAATAATTGGTAATTGGACATACAGCGAGGATTGTTGAGTGTTAAGTTTTGAATCCGTAAAGTGTAACTCTTTAACTTCAACCTCAACATTCCTAACTTAAAACTTTCATCCTGCCTTCGGCTTTCTGCCTTTTATCGTCGATCGAAACTGCGATCAACGCCAGCATTTCGCCCCAGGTATTGTCCCAAGAATTGTCTGCTAAAAAGGCGTCTACTTCGCTGAGCCACTTGGTGCGAACGTCCGAACTTTCGCTGAGGATTTCTTGGGCACAAGCAACGAATTCTTCAGAATTGCTAGCAATCCGAACCAAGCCGTTTTCTCCGTAGGGCCGCACCACGTCGCGGATAGGAGTAGAAATGACAGGTTTGCCGGCAGCGAGGTATTCTGGAGTTTTCGTGGGACTAATAAACTTAGTCGATTCGTTAATCGCAAAAGGCAGCATTGCGATATCCCAGCCCCCAAGATACCCGGGCAGTTCTTGATAAGATTTGCCGCCGAGATAGTGGATATTTGGGTGAGTTGGCAGAGTTGCCCGATCGATTTTCGCCACAGGGCCAATGATGACTAAATGCCAGTCCGGCCTTGCTTCGGCAATGCCCCGCAGCAGTTCGATATCCATGCGTTCGTCTATAACGCCATAAAATCCCAAACGCGGGGGAGGAATGTCTTTTTGATCCGCCGGTTCTTGTGAAAGATTCCTGGCTGTCGCAAAGTGTTCTTTTTCGATGCTGCTGGGGAAGGCGTGAATGTTTGGGTGCTGGTGCTGTTTGGCTTCGTAAAGGTTGTGGCCCCCGGTAAATACTACGCTGGCGCGCTTTAATAATTGGTTTTCATTGGCTTTTAAATCCGGGTGCGCGCCTTGGAATGCTGACAGTTCATCCATGCAGTCGTAGACTACAGCTAGCGGCTTTAAGTGGTTTGTGAAACTGACAGCCATTGGTGTGTAATACCAGAGGATGTACTGGCTAATTTCTGCAGAGCGAAACAAATCATCTAGCATGGCTTGCTGAGCAGTTTGTGATGTTGCTTCGCTGATTCCTTCGCTCAGGTGCGGTACTATTACCCAAACTCCGCTTTCGTGGATGCTGACATCGAGCCACCAATCTGTAGCCTCGCTCAAAATTGGTTCTTCTACGAAGAAGACGCGACGCTTTTTGGCACAGCGGCTCAAGAGATGTTGCGGACGCTGATAGACAAAATTCCACCGCAAATGAGACAGGCAAACTAAATCTGGTGCATCTAAAGCCTCAGTTTTTGATAAGTTGGCGCGCAATGCGGGCGAGGGAGCGAATTGAGAGGGCGATTTGGCAGGATCTATAGAGGTAAATCGGATCTCCCATGCTCGCTCTTTATTGCTATAATTATTGTTTACTGAGTGTTCTGGGGGCGACATATTAGCCTCTGGAATTTGTCCCTGAAAATTTGTCACTGTAAATTTGTCAATAGGATATATTTCTCAGCAGTGTCTTACTGAAAGTTGCAAGCATCAATCTGAGAACTTTTATTGACGAGCAAGCGCCGCATTCAGTGAGCCAAACAAAGAAACTGTTTAGCTGCGGAAAAAACAGGCTTATCTGCTTTTTTCAGAAGTGAAAGTTTGAGATAAGTTAATATGGTTTGACTTGCTATTGTTGTTAAATCTAACCCAGTTTTCCTGCCTTTACTTCTATCTGAAGGATGACTTCTATCTTAGGAGGCGCTTAGCTTGTATGCGCGGTTCAAAAGCGGTTAAAGTGCCGATCGACCTTGTAAAATGACTCTTAACTGGCAGGTACGGGGTAAAAAAAGAGCGAGTTTTATTGCTTTATTTGAAGATGAGAGAAAATTTGCCATCAAGTTTATGTTGCTTTTTGATTTGACAAACCTTGCTTTTTTTTAACTCGTCCGATCGCTAATTTGGTAAATTTGTATCCTAATATACCAAGTTGCGAGCGAGATTTCTGACTTCCGATAGATTAACAATTGACAGTTTATGCACTGAGGTTAAACTCACCGAAGAGAACCTGTCTCAACAATACCATAGAAACCAGGCAACCGCAACGATAAACCTAAGATTTTGCGCGAGTATGTGGCAAGAAACCAAGGTGATGACATTTGCGCTGCGGGCGTCAGTTTAACCTCGCGCCCACAGCACAAATGTCAATCATCCCTCTAAGGGCGCGTTCGCCGATATCTGCAATCAAACGCCAAATATCCACGTAAACCCGCGACTAGAAAATAGCAGCAACTTTACAGTCGGCGGCTGTCAATTTTGGCGATTCCTCCTCCAAAGGCAAAATCTTGCACCATCGAACTCTTTAAGAAATCGTGGGGAAAGCCCAATTCAATTGCACTTACTTTGTCTAACTGCTGCATTTGTTCCGGGCTTAATTTAAACTCCAAACAAGCGAGATTTTCCTGAAGTTGCGAGAGTTTGCGCGAGCCCACAATCGGAATAACTTCGACTGGCTGTTGGATCAGCCAATTTAGGGCTACTTGAGAAGCAGGTTTGCCAATTTCGGCTGCTATTTTGCTAACTTCGTCAGCAATTTTGAGGTCTCGTTCGTTAATTTTTCCAGATTCAGGTGAATTAAGCCGTTTAGCTTCGCTGGCGGTTTCTGAAGTGTTGTATTTTCCTGTCAGCAAGCCGGCTGCTAAGGGGCTCCAAGCTGTGACGCCAATATCCAAGGCTTTTGCCATAGGGATCAAGTCCCGTTCAGGAGTTCGCTCTTTTAAAGAATACTCGATTTGCAAGCCGATAAATGGTGTCCAACCGCGCAGGTTGGCGATCGTATTTGCTTGAGAAATAATCCAAGCCGGCGTATCGGAAATGCCGATATAAAGAACTTTGCCGGCCCGCACCAAATCGTCAAAAGCGCGCATCACTTCTTCGACGGGTGTTGTAAAATCCCAAGCGTGCAGCCACAGCAAATCTATGTATTCAACTTGCAGCCGCTTCAAACTGGCATCTACTGCTTGTACCATATTTTTGCGGTGGTTGCCGAAACCATTGATTTCGCCATTCTTCATGTTGAGGCTATACTTAGTGGCAACTACCCATTTTTCGCGATCGGCTGCGATGAACTCGCCGACATATTTTTCGCTAGTACCGTTGGTGTAGAGATTCGCGGTATCAATAAAATTGCCGCCCGCTTCTGCAAAGGCGTCGAACATTTTACGGCTTTCGTCGTAGGAGCTCCCCCAACCCCACTCTTCCCCAAAAGTCATGGTTCCGAGGCAGATTTCGGAAACGCGAAGTCCGCTGTGACCTAGTAGTTTGTATCTCATGTCACCCTTCCGCTAATTAATGGTTGTTAACAGTTTAAATCTAGATTTCCCAAACTGTTGCCATCAGTCGGGGTGGCGGGTTTTTGCGGTGCGTTAGCGCTGTGCTGGATTTTGAATATTTTGGCAAGTCAATCAAAATGTCTTAGCTTCCGGGGCTCCGGGCCATCGCCCCTGCGTTTACTTTCAACACCGCGCAGGGGCGATCGTCTTACCAATGTATTTAGGATTACATGGCTTTATTAAAATACAGTAAAGTCAAAAAACTTTTATCTACCTTTAGATAGGTATTTTATGAAATTACTTAAATTAAAAAAATTGCTATCTTCTTAAAGATCACAAAACCAGAGAGAACTAGAGAAAAAATTCATGTAGCTAAATTAACTTTTTAGCGTTATAGTGATTTACAGATTACAAAAACTAGGTGACTCACTTGGCTGACATCGTTGATACCGCCGTTTCGGCAGGCTCTTTTACTACCCTAGTTGCTGCAGTCCAAGCCGCTGGTTTAGTAGATACTCTCAAAGGCGCTGGCCCCTTCACAGTTTTCGCGCCTACTGACGAAGCTTTTGCTAAGCTTCCCGAAGGTACTGTAGAAGCACTGCTTAATGACATTCCTAAGCTGACAAAAATCCTGACTTATCATGTCGTTTCCGGCAAAGTTATGGCTGCTGATGTAGTCAACCTGACATCGGCCAAGACAGTTGAAGGTTCAGAACTGAAAATTGATGCTTCCAATGGCGTCAAAATCAATGATTCTACCGTTACAACAGCCGATGTTGCTGCTGATAATGGCGTTATCCACATTATTGATTCAGTCTTGCTTCCTGCGTAAGCACAGACTGAGATAGCGCAATACTATCTTGAGGGCGGTGGCTATAGTTAGCCGCCGCCTTGTTTTCGTTGAGGTTTAAATATTTTAGGCCTCAATAATTAAAACTATAGAGTAGGGGGAATTGCCCGATCGCACTCAGCTTGAGTCTGCCCCAAATTTGTCGCTGCTGAATTTACCGGGAAAACTGGTTGCAGGCAAACAGCGACAGCTACTCGGAAAAAAAATTATCAAAAAAATAAAAAAGTGCGATCGACCGCGTTAGCAATTGCCGATAATTAGCGGCCCACTTATTTTGCACTTTCGGGCTGATTGCCGGTTGATGCGTAGATACCATGCCACCAAACCCAACATTTCTCCGAGAAACTGGGTTTACCAGGCCTCGTCCTAATTAAGATACAATAAGAACCACAAAGAAAGTGCGATCGACATTATTTGATAGTCAAGCTATGCAATCTACAACTGAGTCCGAGACAGAACTGGCGATGGAAGCTCCCAAACACGGCTTGCCCGTTACAATCATTACAGGATTTCTTGGCATTGGTTAATCGAGTTTACATAGTTTTAGAACGCCAAGCAAATCTCGACTATCTAGTAGTCGAAATAACTAGATTTTCCACAGCCGAGGGCATTACAGACGATTTCACTCACCCCGACTTTGCACTGCCCGTAGAAAGTAAGTAGAAAGTAAATTTATGGCTGTAGAAATAGCCAAATAAAAACTCTTTATTTTAGCTTGCGAATGGGAACATTTGACTCAGTTGATGCAGACAGTTATCGCACAACCTGCACTTACAGCCCAAGCTAGACTTGCCAACCCCCCTTTGGTAGCTAAAAACTTTCCTGGGAAATACGCTTGCAGACCAGTTGCTAGATGTCATATTACCCGAAAACACGAGCTATAAAATTGACCTATCAACTTTTAACTCAATAATTTTGTAACCCAATAATATCATGTCCGAGCGATTGACCATAATATCCCGGCCGGGCGGGTTTTTGAGATTGTCAATTATTGGCAGATATTGTTGGTGAACCCGCCCCTACCTGATGAAGGGTAATCGACCGGACATGATATAACTCTTTCTATTAATGGTAACGGGTAACGGGTAATCGGGCATTGGTAAGGGGTAATAGATGAGGGGCGAGCGGTAGTAACAAACAAAAAACAACAACTAACAACTAACAACTAAATGCGTATAATTGTTGAAGGCTGGCGCTTTTTGCCGCACTCCTACGCGATCGCCAATCAATTTCAGCTACTAGAAATGCTGAAATATCCCAATTTAGAACTTTTCCACAAAGATATCCCCTATCTAGACGAAAATTGGCAGCCAGCAACCGGTTTGTTAGATGCAACTGCTGAAGCAGCAATAAAAAATATTCCCCACCCTTCGGCATCTCTACAAGCAGACGCTACCTTACGGATCTCAGTACCTTACAATTTTGCACCCTCAAATACCAAACGGACGTGCTTGTTTGCCACAACAGAATGGGGAATTCTGCATAACGAAAACTTTAGAATAACGGGCGCAGCTTCCCTCCGCGAAGGGCACAGCAACTCCGATATAATTATTATTACGCCTTCCCAGTGGTCGAAAACCGGATTTATCCGCAGCGGTGCGAATCCCGATCGCACAATTGTCATCCCCTGCGGCATCGATCCGAATATTTACAAACCTTTAACAAAATCGGAACGCGAAGCTTTGCGGAAACAGCTAGGATGGGACGGATTTGTATTTTTGAATATTGGTGCAGGATCTCCAAATAAAGGCATCGATTTATTGTTAAAAGCTTTCGCCGTTGTAGTTGAAAGTTATCCCGAAGCCAGATTAGTATTGAAAGGAGAAGAATCAATATATGACTCGGATTCTCTGATCGCTCAAAACATAGACGAACTGACATTTGACGAAGCAGAAAAAGTTTTGCCGCGCATGGCTTACATAGGAGAAACACTGCCTTTTGCAAAAATGGCTCAACTTTATCAAGCAGCGGATGCCTACGTATCTCTTTATTTAGCAGAAGGATTCAATTTGCCCGCACTAGAAGCAATCGCTTGTGGCTTGCCGCTCATTTGCACTAAAGGCGGCCCGACGGATGATTTTACAACTCCAGACTTTGCTTGGCACGTCGAAAGTACGTTTCAGGAAGGTACTTCTAACGATCGGCCGATATTTCGCCTGATGCCAGATTTAGAACATTCGATCGCCTTAATGAAAAATATTATAGAACAGCCGGAGTTGTGCGATCGCTCTCGCGAAGCAGGCCCCAAATTTGTAGCGGCTGGGTTTACCTGGAAACACGTTGCCGACCAACTCCTAGAGGTACTTTTGCCAACAATTCGATCGCCAAATTGAACAGGGTGCGATCGAATTGTTGGCAACTTCCGATAATTAGCGCTGGTAACGCGCTGTTCGGAATTCATATAAGATACAATAAGAACCACAAGTTTAAGCTTCAGACCTTATTTGACATTCAAGCTATGCAATCTACAACTCAGTCCGAGACAGAACTGGCGATGGACGCTCCCAAACACGGATTGCCCGTTACAATCATTACAGGATTTCTCGGCAGCGGCAAAACAACCCTGCTCAACCACATCCTGACCAATCAGCAGGGTTTGAAAACAGCAGTTTTGGTAAATGAATTTGGCGAAATCGGCATCGACAACGAACTGATTGTCACCACCGACGACAACATGGTTGAGCTGAACAACGGCTGCATCTGCTGCACAATTAATGAAGATTTAGTTAATGCAGTTTACAAAGTTCTGGAACGTCAAGAAAATCTCGATTATCTGGTAGTCGAAACAACCGGACTCGCCGACCCGCTGCCAGTAGCAATGACTTTTTTAGGCACAGAACTGCGCGACCTGACTCGTCTCGATTCGATAGTTACAGTAGTAGACGCAGCCAACTACAGCTTAGATTTGTTCAACTCTCAAGCAGCTTACAGTCAAATAGCTTACGGCGATATAATTATCCTCAACAAAACTGATTTGGTTGAGGAAGCAGATTTAGATTTGTTGGAAGTTAAGATTCGCGATGTCAAAGAAGGTGCTCGAATTCTGCGAACAGTAAAATCGCAAGTTCCCCTGCCGCTAGTCCTCAGCGTCGGATTGTTTGAATCGGACAAATATTTCCAATCTGAAGAAACTGCTAGCAGTCACGACCATCACGACCACGAACATCACGAACATCACGACCATCACGACCACGAACATCACGAACATCACGACCATCACGACCATCACGACCATCACGACCACAGCCATCACGACCACAGCCATCACGACCACTCCGACCATTTAGAAAATGACGGATTTACCTCAATTTCTTTCCTGAGTGACAAGCCGTTTTCTCTGAGAAAATTTCAATATTTCTTAGACAAACAACTGCCAACAAATGTGTTTCGCGCGAAAGGGATTATGTGGTTTGAAGAAAGTCCCAAACGGCATATTTTTCACTTGAGCGGCAAGCGATTTACGATGGACGATGACCAGTGGAAAGGTGAGCGGAAGAACCAGCTTGTTCTCATTGGTCAGGGTTTGGATACCGAGACTTTGCGATCGCAACTCGAAAACTGTCTTTGTATGCCTTCCACCAGTCGCGGCAAAGGTTTTGGGAAAAACTAAAGGTTGAAAATTAAACAGAACAGACGTGTGCTGGCTAGAAACCCGGTTTTTTTCGTCGAGACTTCGCGGTTAAAACTTATATCTTGCACCACTCTCAATTAGCCTTTTAGGAACAGGCAAGATGCCTGTTCCACAAAGAGTATATTTTCTTGTGGAACAGGCATCTTGCCTGTTCTTGAGAATGGTGCAAGATATAAGTTTTAACCAAAATTTATCCGAGAAACCGGTTTTTTTTTCATAATTCCTATTCAAAAGGTAAGTTTACCTTTTGATTTTTAGTTTTAAATTTAAGCATTTCTAATTTCCCATGCGAGTCATCATCCAGCGAGTAAAATCATCTCAAGTCGAAATAGAAGGTCAAATTGTCGGCAAAATTGGCGGCGGGCTTAACTTGCTTGTAGGTATTGCAGACACCGACACCGAAGCAGAACTCGATTGGATGGCTCGCAAATGCCTGGAATTGCGTTTGTTTCCCGACTCGGCCACGGATACCGGCCGCTGGAACAAGTCCGTACAAGACATCGGCGGCGAGTTGCTGGTTGTGAGTCAGTTTACGCTCTATGGGGACTGCCGCAAAGGTCGGCGACCTTCCTTTGACCGAGCAGCGGCTCCTGAACGAGCGGAATTTTTTTATGATAAATTTGTCGAAAAGTTGCGCCAGAGCGGCTTAAAAGTCGAAACAGGCTTGTTTGGAGCGATGATGCAAGTCTCTATAGATAATGACGGGCCGGTGACTTTGGTATTAGAGAGAGAATCAGGGTGAATTGTTGGCAAACAAAGCTCTCTGTGCTTCTTTCTGATTCCTTCTTCGTTCTTGGATAAGAGCAAATTTTCAGATTAACCGGGTTTCCTAACTGCTGTTGCGTAGGTTCTGAAGACATTGCAGTTAGCTACACTCTGCCAAGTCTCGATTCCACAATCTCTAACGGCCAAAACCGCCTCAAATAGCCAGTTATTAGATTGTCCACTCAGCGGGCTGGCAGCACCCTCCATTTTCCTCGCGATCGCCCCACGCACATAACAGCTCAGAGTGCTTGTAGAGTAAGGCTTTAACCGCAATAAAACCAATCTTCCACAGCCAGCGCTTAGAATCAGATTCAGCAGCCAAAAACTGTTGCATGAGAGAGTGGAACACTGGCATAACTACGGTTATCTCTACTTCCGTAACATTCAATGTATAGAGAGTTGAATCAGCCGTGCCAAGCGAAACCGCCAGCAACTGCCGCCTCACTCTCTGACAAATGTCCTCGCACACCCGCTGTGCCCTACCACCCGATAAATGCCATGACTGTCAAAACTGCCACCACCGTCAACTGCAACACCGCTTCTGGCTTCAACTGCATTCCTGCCGCCTCCACCGAACAAACCGCCGAAATCAATCCAGTTTCCAGCATCAATGTCCTGGCGTTGGCTGAGTTCGCCCTCAAAGAATTGCAAGCAGAAATGAAAACTGCCAGCCGCAGCGCTCAAGCAGTGGCGATGCGGATTGCTAAGGAAGTCGAACGGATTTGCCAAAAGAGCGATCGCATCCAAATTTCCGGCGAAGTTGAAGCTTGGCAAATCACCTTGGCTGAGCACCGGTTGCAAAAAACCCTGCAATACTACCGCCTCGGTTCCAAACAAGGCCGCGTCGAACTGCATTCTCACCTCGCGGCTATGATTTACCGCCATGTTGCTTCTTTCCGATCGAACTTGAACTTCCAAGCTCGCTACAACATGATTGAAGACTTTTTGCAAGGCTTTTACATCGAATCTCTGCGAGCTTTCCGCCGCGAACACCAACTCGATGTCACCTACCAGCCCCGCACGCAGCTAGAATTGGCTGAGTACATGGCTTTTACCGAACACTACGCCAAGCGCCAAATCGGCTTACCGGGCCGCAACCGCCAGCGCCTGATCGTGTTGCGCGCTCAAGGATTTGCCAAGGGCCAGCCTCCCGAAACTGCGATCGACATTGAAATGGCTGTAGAGTCGGGCAAGGGAGAAGATGCGGAAATGTACAGCCGCTCTCCGGCGCTGCAACAAGTGCGCGAGCAAATGGTATCGGAAACTGTCGATCCCGCTGATGCTGTGCTGCGCGATCGAGTAGTCTCGGAATTAATCGCCTATCTGGAATCGCAAAATCAGCCAGAATGCGTGAATTACTTAACTTTAAAATTGCAAGACCTTTCGGCTTCGGAAATTGACCGCGCGCTCGGTTTGTCTTCCCGCCAGCGCGACTACTTGCAACAACGTTTCAAGTACCACGTCGAAAAATTTGCCCGCACTCAAAATTGGAAACTCGTCCACGAATGGCTGGGTGCTGATGTGGATCAAAAGCTGGGAATGACTTCGGACAAATGGCAAGCATTTCGCGCTCAACTTGCGCCCGAAATGCAGCAACTGTTAGAAATGAAGCGGAATCAAGAAAGCGACAAGGCGATCGCCACCGCGCTCAAATGCACTCCCAAACAAGTCCAAAAACGCTGGGCGCAACTGTTGGAGCTGGCTAGCCAGACTCGCAACAGCAGCCAAGCTTAATTGGTACTCAAATATGAATGCAACTGTTTTCTTGAGACTGGAAAATGCGATCGGGTGCGGCATCTACACTGGACTGCCCGCCCCGGCGTCCGCTCTCAACTCAACAATGGCTGCTACTAACTAAATTATCGCCGCTTTTTGGCAAATTCAATTTATTAAAACAACATTACTTTTTTTAATATCTTTCGTTCCCTGGTTAGGCCGGGGAATTTGTTTTTATTAGTCATTAGTCATTAGTCATCAGTCATTAGTCATTAGTCATTAGTCATTAGTTATTAGTCATTAGTCATTAGTCATGAGTCATGAGTCATTAGTCATTAGTCATTAGTCATGATTTATGGGAAATTGCTTGCTTAAGAGGCGGCATTGCATATATTCATAATGATATTTAAACATAGGGAGTAGCATAATCAAGGCAAACTTTTTCAAATGTGTTGCCCCAAAATATTTCACATAAAAGTCTACTTTAAAAGTAATAAATTATGTGTATAAGTTTTTTTGTTCGTTAATATAAAGTATCAAAGTCTAATTTATAAGTGTATTTTTTTATAAAAATAGTTAGAAACCGATTGTGAAAATTGAGGGCGTGGAAGGTGGATAAAAATGAAAAAGTCATCTATCCAAAGACTGAAAATAATTAAAAGAAATATACTTATCCTACTATTTTGTTTCACTTAATCCTTCATAAGAAGGAAGCATCAATTTTGAGATATATCTAAAATGGGGGCATAACTTGATTTAGATAAAAAGGGAAGGACTCCTATGTTACTTTACAAAATTGAAGATTTTAATCCCAACTACCGCGAAGCTGCTTTTAATGGCGAAGATATCAAAGGTCTGGATATCTATGCTGGAAATACAGATGAGAAGATTGGCTCCATCGATACCGCGCTAGTTGATGAGACAGGGCGTTTCCGATATTTTGTGGTTGACACGGGTTTCTGGATATTTGGCAAGAAAGTATTAGTTCCAGTTGCTCTTTGTCGAGTGGAGGTTGAGGCAGAACGCATCTACGCGACGGGTTTGAAGAGTAAAGACCAAGCAGAAAGACTACCCCGGTATGAGGATGGGATGGTGGTTGATTACGATTATGAAGAACAAGTTCGGGGTGTTTATCGTACTCTAACTGTAGAAGCGTCTGCACCTGTAGAAGCATCATTGCCTTTAGAAACCTCATTGCCTGTACAAGCATCTGCACCAGTTTCTATGCCGCGTTCTGTCTCTAACCAAGCTAGCGCTGCTGGTTATGACCGCAACACCTACACTTACGAACAAGAGCCTCAATTGTATCAGATGAACGAGCGCGAGCATCACAAATTCCGACTCTACGAAGAACGACTGGTTGCAGAAAAAAGCCGTCACAAAACTGGCGAGGTAGCAATTGGCAAGCGAGTAGAAACCGAAACGGCACGAGTTTCAATTCCCACAGAAAAAGAGCGAGTGGTAATTGAGAGTATAACTCCAGAAAAGGCAGGTGCGCCAGTAAATCGGGATACTCCCTTCAAGCAGGAAGAGGTGATGCGTATGGAAGTTTACGAAGAAACTGCTGATATCAAAAAAGAAGCTTTCGTGCGCGAAGAAGTTAACATCAGGAAAGAAGTTGAAACGGAGATTGTTGAGGCAAGGGAAACACTGCGTCGTGAAGAGTTGGACGTGAAGACGGAAGGGCGTTAGAGGGCCAATGAATTGAACAAGGGTTTGTAGTTGCGCTGTCTTCGACCACATCAGCGTTGCAGCGCAAATACGAACCTAAAGGATCACTAAGACTGCCCAAAAACAGGAGATTTATCATGTCTAATTCCTGGCGTTGGGCGTTAAGGAAGTGCAGCATTTTTAGCTTTGTCGTTTAGCATCTATGCGACCAGTTTTTTAGTAAAGCCTGAGCCAGTTGCAGCTCAACAAGCTCAGTAGGCATTTCCTGATGTTCCGCCTAATTACTGGGCGCGTCCATTTATTCAATCTTTAGCTGAAAAAGGCATTGTTACAGGAGAAGTTGATAACAGCTTTAGACCTAAACAGGCTATGGATCGCGACCAATTTGGGGCAATATCCGCCCAGCCTTTGAGCGAGCCAAGATTAGGAACATATCCAATGTAAGTGGCTTTAACGATGTGCCTCAAGGCTATTGGGCAGAACCTCCCATTCAAGAAGCCTACTATAAAGATGCCGATAAAATTCCTAAAGATGCGGTTGATGAAGTGGCCGCAGCGACAAAAGCAAATATCCCGGTCAACTATCCAGATCCCAGAGTTATTAATCCAACCGAGTTGCTCAGTCGGGGGAGTGCTACGGCGCTAATTCATAATTTATCAAGCTTTGGTTTATCAAGGTCTGCTCGAACCGCTGTCTAATAATCAGGAAGCTACGAAGTATCTTCCTGCTAGTGCTGCTAAAAGGAACAATTGATTGTGGAAGCAGTCTCAATCCTAAAGGCGATCGCATTTACATACTGATTTTCCACCATCAACTTTTTGTCAGCGCTGGCACTACTTTGTCGCCAAAGACCTCAATAAACTGCTCTTGTTCTCGGTTAACGTTGTGCAAAATTAGTTCATCAAACCCCAATTCAATATCTTTTTGCAACCACTCAATATGCTGCTCTTGGTCTGCCGAGATGCGGACGTGTTGATATAACTCCTCTGGTTGCACAAACTCCCCGGCGGCATCAAATTGATCGGGTGTTATCAGTTCGGTCAGCATTTTACTTTTGAAGATGTTACTACGCCATTGATCATGAGCGCCTTGTAGTGCTTTCTCTGCATTACTGTCATAGGAAAGCTGCACTTTCAAAATCATTGGTTTCCCTTCTCCGCCACCGCGACGAAACGCATCGACGACTTTTTTTAACTTTTCAGGTGGACGAGAAGTAGTAATTAATCCATCTGCCCAACTGCCCAACCATTCTGCGGTTTCTGGGGTAACTGCGGCGCCGATAATTAATGGGAGAATTTCCGGGCGGGTATAGAGTTTTGCATCTTCTACGCACACTAAACCGCGATGGGTGACGGTTTCTCCTGCCCAAAGGGCGCGGATAATATCGACACATTCTTTGAGGCGCGTGTTGCGATCGCTCTTCGTAGGCCACTTATCCCCAGTAATATGTTCGTTCAACGCTTGACCGCTGCCAACCGTGAGCCAAAAACGATTTGGAAACATTTCTGCCAACGTTGCCGCAGCTTGGGCAATAATAGCCGGATGATACCGCTGTCCGGGAGCGCAAACAACCCGATAGGAAAGCCTCGGCGTTGCTTGCATTGCTGCACCCAACCAAGACCAAGCAAAACCACTTTGTCCTTGCGCTTCACTCCAAGGATGAAAGTGATCGGAAGAAAGGGCATGGGTAAAGCCAGCTTGTTCTGCCATTTGGACATATTTCAGCAGTTCACTGGGCTTAAACTGTTCGTGGGAAGCATGATAACCAATTTGTGCCATAAGTTTTTAGGAGTTTTGAGTAGGGGCGGTGCCAAGAGTGCCCGCCCTGAGTTTTGAGTAGGGGCGGTGCCAAGAGTGCCCGCCCTGAGTTTTGAGTAGGGGCGGTGCCAAGAGTGCCCGCCCTG